>WRMK01000046.1 GCA_009777155.1 Oscillospiraceae bacterium | reverse complement strand
GACCACGATGACGACCACGACGACGACCACGATGACGACGACCACGATGACGACCATGATGACGACGACCACGATGACGACCATGATGACGACCACGATGACGACCACGACGACGACCATGATGACGACCATGACGACGACCACGATGACGACCACGATGACGACCATGATGACGACCATGACGACCACGACCACGACGACGAATATGACGAGCACATCTGGGTCTCATTGCGTAATTCAGCGGTACTTGTCGCGGCGATTGCCGACACCATTGCGGAATTAGACCCCGCAAACGCCGCCGCTTACAAGAGCAACGCCGCCGACTACGCCGCAAAGCTCCTCGATTTAGACAAGGATTACCAAGCCGCAAGGCAAGCCGCCGTCATAACCGAGCTTGTCGTGGCCGACCGATTCCCCTTCGCATACCTGATGAAAGATTACGATTTGGCTTACCACGCGGCATTCTCGGGCTGTTCGGCAGAGACCGAGGCGAGCTTCGCAACTATCGCGTTCTTAGCCGAAAAGGTCGATGAACTGGGCCTGAACGTGGTAATAATCACAGCCGCCTCAGACGGCGGGGTAGCCCAAACAGTAATCCGCAGCACCGCCAACGGCAACCAAAAAGTCTTAGTGCTTGACGATATGAAGACGGCGACTTTGGGGGATTCTTATTTGGGGATTATGGAGAAGAATTTGGGGGTCTTAAAGGAAGCCTTGGCTAACTAATGCAGAAATGATAATGCAGAATGCAGAAATTGATAAAATTTTTGTGTTCGTGAATTTCCCGAAACATGGCGGGGTGTATTGTAGGGACGACCGCCTCGGTCGTCCGCAATCCTCGCACAACCGCCGTAAATTTCCCCGAAACACGGCAACATCAACAATGTAGGGGCGAACTCCGTTCGCCCGCAATTCCCACGCAACCGCAAACCCCCGCACAACCGCCGTAATTCCCCCGAAACATGGTGCGGTGTTGTGTAGGGAACGGTTCGTAACCGTTCCGCAAAGTCTGAACGGCATTGTAATTTGCGTGAATTTGCCCGGTTTCGTAACCGTTCCGCAAAGTCTGAACGGCATTATAATTTGAGTGAATTTGCACAGTTTCATCAACGGAACGGTTCGTAACCGTTCCGCAAAGTCTGAACGGCATTGTAATTTGCGTGAATTTGCACAGTTTCATCAACGGAACGGTTCGTAACCGTTCCGCAAAGTCTGAACGGCATTATAATTTGCGTGAATTTGCACAGTTTCATCAACGGAACGGTTCGTAACCGTTCCGCAAAGTCTGAACGGCATTATAATTTGAGTGAATTTGCACAGTTTCATCAACGGAACGGTTAAAAACCGTTCCCTACAATAAAATTTATCGACAACATAAAAATTCATGCGCCGTAGGGACGACCGCCCCCGGTCGTCCGCAAATTCACGGAAAATTTTCAGCACCCGTAAAATCCACGGACGACCGAGGGCGGTCGTCCCTACAAACAAAACAACATCAACCCCCAATGTAGGGACGCGCAATGCGCGTCCGCAACCCCCCAAAGAAAGTAGAAAACCATGAACAAACAACTAACCTGCCAAGACCTAACCCTCGGCTACGACGGCAAAACCGTCCTCGGCGGCGTGACCTTCGAGGTCAACGCCGGGGATTACCTCTGCATTGTCGGGGAGAACGGCTCGGGCAAAAGCACACTCATGAAGACCTTACTGCGGCTGAAAACCCCCATGTCGGGCAAGATTAGCGGCGGTGAGGGCTTAAAAGCCAACGAAATAGGCTACCTGCCGCAACAGACCGTAGTTCAGAAAGACTTCCCCGCATCAGTACGTGAGGTAGTCCGGTCGGGCTGTCTCAATCGGCGCGGCCTGCGCCCGTATTACACCCGCGCCGAAAAGCAATTGGCAGAAGAAAATATGCAGAAACTCGGCATTGACAAAATTGCAAAACGATGTTACCGCGAGCTGTCGGGCGGGCAACAACAGCGGACGTTGCTGGCGCGGGCGTTGTGTGCGACACGGAAAATCCTGCTCCTTGACGAGCCCGCCGCCGGGTTAGACCCGCAGGCAACCGCCGATATGTACGCGCTGATTGCTGACTTGAACCAAAGCGGTACCAGCATCATCATGGTCTCGCACGACGTTGCGGCGTTCCTCAAGTACGCAACTCACGTGTTGCATGTCGGGGAGCAGAAGATGCTGTTCTTCGGCACAAAAGCCGATTATCTCACGAGTGATGTTGGGGAGAAGTATGCAGGAGGTGAGAATAATGCTGAGTAACGCAATTGACGAGCTTGTTTTTTATTTCACAAACTTCGCATTCGTCCGATACGCGCTAATCGTCGGCGTGTTGATTGCGCTGTGTGCCTCGCTAATCGGCGTGACACTTGTGCTGAAGCGGTTTTCGTTCATCGGGCAAGGCCTGTCGAACGTGGCGTTCGGGACAATCGCGGTCGCAACTGCCATCGGCTTAGTCAGCGAGCGGCTTTCCACGGTAATGAACCTCACGAATAATCTGATTTTGGTGTTACCGGTGACTGTTGGGGCGTCGATTCTGCTCCTGCGAACAAGCCAAAACGCAAAAATCAACGGCGACGCCGCAATCGCGATGATTTCGGTGGGTACACTCGCGGTCGGCTATCTGATTATGAACTTGTTTCCGAAGTCTGCGAATTTGTCGGGCGATGTCTGTACAACGCTGTTCGGCGCGATGTCAATCCTCACGCTTACCATGACCGACGTCTGGATTTGCGCGGGTTTGTCGGTGTTGGTAATTGCAGTTTTTTGCTTGTTCTACCACAAGATTTTCAGCGTAACCTTCGACCAAGACTTCGCCACTGCAACCGGAACAAAAGCCAAAACCTACAATCTTATACTTGCAATCGTAATCGGCGTAATTATTGTCTTGGCAATAAATTTAGTCGGCACTCTGCTGATTTCCGCGCTCGTAATCTTCCCCGCACTCACTGCAATGCGCCTGTTCAAGACCTTCCTCTCGGTGACAATCTGCTCCTGCATAGCCGCCGTAACCTGCGCCGCCCTCGGCATAGTAATCTCAATCCTCTCGGGCACACCCGTAGGCTCGACGATTGTTACGGTGAATATTGGGGTGTTTGGGGTGTTTTGGGTGGTGTCGTTGGTTAAGAGGAGATTTGCTTAGAACAATTAATAATGAATAAGGAATAATGAACAATTGTGGTGTCGCTCCGCGACGGTTTTCCGACTGAATAATTTACGACTCCACAAAATCCCACACAACCAAAAATCCACGGGCGGCGAGAGCCGGGCGGCTCGCGCACGAGCCGCGCATATGGCGGACGACCGCGCACGGTCGTCCGCAAACAGGGCGTGTGCGACATGCGGGCGAACGGAGTTCGCCCCTACACAGATGTCCTCGTAGACGGCAACATGAACGCGAAGCCCACTCAGAATAGCAATACCCCTGCACTCCCACAAACCCTATATGCACAGGTAATCCCCACAAGCCTAACAGCAAGCAAAACACCTGCAAATTAGCACCATTGTGCGCCGGACGGTCTCGACCGGCCAGCGTACAATGTAGCCGGTCGCGGCGCATGAGCGACTGTGTTTTTGCCTACTTTTTGCACAAGCAAAAAGTAGGTGGGGGTTTGGGGGCAAAGCCCCCATTAAGGGACATGGGGTTTGGGGTTTACCCCCATTACAAGGGGGAGTGGGGGTAAACCCCCACAACCCAGAAAGGTGAAATCATGTCCAAAAAATCCAAAGCCAAAAAAGCCAAAGAAAAAGCCAAAGCGGCAAAACGCCGCAAAGTCACAATCATTATCTGCCTTATAGCGGCGGTTGTGCTTGTGCTGTCGCTTGTGCTCGCCCATTACGCCATACGCGCAATCATGAACAACAAAGCCGACGATTCCGAAACGCCCGGCGGTGTCACCGCTGTTGACATCGACCTCACCCGCATGAGCGCGACTATGGCGGCGTCCACCGCCACCGATATGCTTGCCCAAAACCCCCAAAATTATTTGGGGAAGACGGTCAAGGTCAGCGGCATTTTCGCGCCGTTCCTCTATGAGGGCGAAACTTACTATTTTGTGGAAATCGCCGCGACCGACGAGTGTTGCCCGCCTATCGCGTTTGAAATCAGACACGACGGCGGCTTCGAGGGCTTTGAAGAAGGCACGGTCATTGAGGTTGTGGGGGTTTTCGCGGAGTTGCCGCCCACCGAGCCGGGGGATTACTTTATTGAAGTGATGGCGGTTAATTGATAGTTGACTTGTGTGTTGGATTGTGGTATAATTAAGGAAAATATTTAGACGATTGCGAAACGTATTGTTTTGCGGACGGGCAATGCCCGCCCCTACAGTATATAGATGAACAATAAAACCAAATCGCTATATGTAGGGGCGCGCATTGCGCGTCCGTGAGTTTTGCAATCGTCTAAGGAAAAAATTACAGTGGAGGAGTTTACGATGAGAAAATTTATTTCGACAATAATCGCGGCGGCAATGGTTTTGGCAATGACGGCAATTATGCCGATTACAGCAAGCGCGGATACTATCACTATCAAAGACGAGGAATATTCCACGGATTTAACAGAGCTGAATTTATATAACAAGGGGCTTACGAACGAGGACATACAGCCGCTTGTACTTATGACGAATTTGACGAAGTTGAATTTGGCAATGAATAGTATTAGTGACTTTTCGCCTATAAGCGGCTTGACGAATTTGGAGGAGTTGCATTTGTCCGGCAACCCCGACAACACCGACATTTCGGTATTGACTAATTTGAAGGAGTTGAAGATGTTGCTCTTAACGAGCACTAACATCACCGACATTTCGGTGTTGTCGGAGTTACCGAATTTGACAACGTTGGCTTTGGACTATACTAAAACCATCACAAACTTCGAGGTTGTATGGGGGTTAACTGACTTAGAATTATTGCAGATAGGCAGAACCGAAATAACCGATATTTCCGGAATAACAAGCTTGATAAAATTGGGAGCATTGAGTTTGGACGATAACCCCATTGAAGACTTTTCGCCGTTGTCGGCATTGACGGAGTTGTTTTTCTTGAGTTTGAACGGCACCGGTATTAGTGACTTTTCTCCGTTGTCGGGGCTGACGACTTTGACCACGTTGCATTTGAATAACACCGGCATTAGTGACATTTCGCAGTTGTCGGAGATGACGAATTTGACGGTGTTGCATTTGTCTGAAAACCCTCTCACATTGGCGCAAATAGACGAGTTGAGATTGGCTTTGCCGGATTGCTTTATACTCCACGATGCGGTCGCGGGCTGTGAGTTTTGCGGCAAGCACCCGGATTTCTGCGGTTGTTACCCAACCCCGCCCAACTTCAACAAAAACGACTACCAAAAACTCGTAGCCTTTGCACAACAAGGCGATAACTTGGCAAAGTTAGGCTGGGACTTGGACGACCCTGCGAACTGGGACGGAATTTATTGGCACAATATTTGGTCGGCAAACATCAGGGTTCAAACCATAAACTTCGCACTCGTGAGCGGTTTATCCGGCAAGCTTGATGCCTCAAACTTTGCCGACCTCACAGGCTTGTATGTCCCCAACGGTCAACTCACCGAGGTTGACGTTTCGGGCAGCACCGAAATTAAAGAATTGCATGTTGACAACAATAATCTTGTAGCTATTGACGTTTCGGACTTAACCAAACTCGAATGGTTGTGGGTTAGTCAAAACCAACTTGAGGAACTTGACGTTTCAAATAATACCAAGCTTGAAATTCTGAATATTTATTCAAACAACATATCCGTGCTTGATGTTTCGGAAAATATCGAGCTTGTGACTTTGGACGTTCGCCACAATAATCTCGAAGAACTCGATGTTTCAAACTCACCCAAACTCAGGACGGTGAATATTGCTAATAATAAATTTATCACTCTGTCCACTTTTGATAAATTAACACAGCTTGTAAATTTCGGGGCCCGAGGTAACGAGATTGATTTGCGTGACCCTGCAATCAGGCGTTCAATCTATACAATAAGGGCGACCGTTAAAGGCAACGCCCCTAATGGTTCGCGTTACTTTTGCCCACAGAACAACGGTGTCAGGTGCTGTGACGAATGTGACGTGTCGGACGGGGCCATCTGTTACTGTGAATGTTTTGACGATCCGCCGCCGATTCTGCCCACGCCGACCGCACTACCCGACATGCGCGGGTTCGCCGCGATTGCGATTGCACTACTCGGCACATCAACCGCCCTGTGGGTCTACACACGCCGTAAGAGGACATAAATGTAGGGTCGGGCTTCCACGCCCGACCGCATATTCGCAATACATGAACGGCGGGGGATTGAACCCCCGCCCTACATATTTTATTTTTCGCGGAAACTTGACAAATTAATAAAAACATGCTACAATAAACACGGACGAGGACTTCGCTCTTTGGTGGTAAGTAGTGTACATGGTGTACCTGGAGTAGGTTTGCGGCAGTTTTAATTGCTGTAAATCTATGAAAGGAGGATTACTTATGCGAGTTAGTTTTTTTGAGTTCGTGGTAAGCATAATTGCATGTGCTGTATGGGATTATATCCGCAACCCCATCGAAAAAGCACTGCGCGCGATATACATAACACTGCGGACAAAAAAAGAACGACGCTCCCCACCACAAGACCGTCGTTCTAAGCCCAGCGACAGAGATTAGCAACCTCTGTTGCACAAAAGTAGAGGGGAAACCCTCTGCTTTTATTTTACTGTTCAACTCTATTATAACACAAAAATTTGATTTGTCAATAGTTTTTTGAAAATATTGCTTCAGACGATTGCAAAACCTACTGTTTTGCGGACGGGCAATGCCCGCCCCTACAATATGTAGATGAAAAATAAAGCCGAGCCGCCACATGTAGGGGCGCGCATTGCGCGTCCGTGAGTTTCGCAATCGGCTGAAAAATTGCATATTCATTCATCAAAAAAACTAAAATCCTCCCCACTCACCATCAGTATATCGTTTTCCAAAATCTTAGTCGTGCCTTTGGGGAAGATGACCTCGTCGCCGCGTTTTATCATGACGATTAGCAGGTTTTCGGGGATTGCGGAGTCGGCCACGCTTTTGTCGGCGAGCTTGTCGTCGGGTTTGATACGGTGGACTTTCAGATGTGTGTGAACCTCCTCGAAGTAGTCTGTGAAGGTCTTCATGACCGAGTTTTCGTCGCTCTCGTCAATGAGATTCAGCTTTTTTGCGGCAACAGGCATGAGGGTACCTTGCACCATTACCGAGAACATTGCCAAAAAGAATACCAAGTGAAAGAGGTCGTAGGGAATTTTGTCGCCGAGTGCGTGTATTGCCATTATCGCGAACGCAATCGACGCCGCCCCGCGAAATCCCACCCACGAGACAAACAATTGTTGCTTGGGGTGGGTCTTGAACCAGCTGAGTATTGCCGCGACTGCAACCGGCCGTGCGATGATTATCAGCAGTAGTGATAGTATAATGCCATAGCCGAGTATACCCGGCAATTTGGACGGGAACGAGAGCAGACCGAGCATGAAGAACAGCAGAATCTGCATAAGGTGGGATATGCTGTCGAAGAAATGCACGGTGTTGACTTTGTTGGCGAAATTTCTGTTACCGACGACGATTCCCGTAATATAGACACAGAGATAACCGTTGCCGCCGACATATGAGCAGGTTGCAAAGCCGAGCAGTACAACCGCCGTCAGGAATATCGGGTAGAACCCGGTGTTTTCAAAACGAGACCGCGAGAATATCAGCATTGCAAACGCCGAAATGAGCGCGGCTACACCGATTGCGGCGAAAATCTGGAGCGCGATTGCGCCGAATAAAGCATGCGAAATCGAGCCGCCCGACTCACTCGCGGTTATGGCGGCAATCGTAATCACCATCATCATGTAGGAGAACGGGTCGTTGCTGCCGCTCTCGATTTCGAGCAGGGGGGCTAAGTTGTTTTTGAGGTTGAGCTTGCGTGAACGCAGTATCGAGAAGACCGATGCCGCGTCTGTAGACGAGACAACCGAGCCGAACAGCAAGCCATACAAAAAAGGCACGCCCATAACAAGCGCGCAAAAACCCCCTATGATAAACGCGGTAATCACCGTACCCAAAGACGACATTAACCCCGCACGAAGCGCGACTGGCTTCGCTGTACTCCAGTTGGTCGCCAAGCCGCCGTAGAACATTATGAAAATCAGTGCAAACGATGCAACCATCTCGGCAACGTCGTAGTTGTGAAAGTAGATTCCTTCAATGCCGTCAACTAAGGTTGCAAGCCCTTCCGAGCCCATTAACATACCTAAAACAAGGAAAACCAACAGCGACGGAACGCCGATACGCGAGAAAGCCTTGCTCAAGAAAATACAGAGCAGAACTATTACTGATGTTGCAATTAGGGCTACGTACATTTTTTACATTCCTTATAGATTCACTGGGGGGTGCGGGGTGCTTACGCCCCCGACAATAATTATCGGGGTGCGGGGTGCGAACCACGGGCGCGCAATGCGCGCCCCTACATGTGGGGGGGCGAACCCACGGGCGCGCCATGCGCGCCCCTACATGTGGGGGGTGCGAACCCACGGACGCGCAATGCGCGCCCCTACATGCGGGGGGTGATACAAAATGCGAAATACTTCTGCCCCCGTCGGCAAAACAAGACTGAAAGTTTGATGTGCTTTTGTGCCGACGGAATTGGGTGAAGCGTCACGCTTCTGGAAACGAATGGACTCTGAGCCTTGTGGTTCTCGTGCTATTGGAGACGAGTGGACTCTGAACCTTGTGGTTCTCGTGCTATTGGAGACGAGTGGACTCGAACCACCGACCTCTTGCATGTCAAGCAAGCGCTCTTACCAGCTGGGCTACGCCTCCGTACTAAAAATTATACCACAACATTTCCCGCTTGTCAACCCTTAATTTAATGAATAATTAATAATGAATAATGAATAATTTTGGTGTCGCTTTGCGACGGTTTTCCGATTGAATAATTTATGGCTCGTGTACCGTCCTTGCGCGGTTGCTAAATTAAAAACACTATTCACTACCCACTATTCACTGTCCACTATTCCTTATTCCTTATTCATTATTAATTAACTTGCCCGCGTGGGGCAAGTACAACACCGCCCCCACCAAAAGCACCCCCGCCATTACCGCTATGTAGAGGATTAACGCCTCTTTCAAGGGCGGCGGGCCGCGTGTAGGCTCTGCCTCGGGCGTGGCCATTGCGGGGATTGCTTGGTAATCTTGCAATTGTTCTTGGTAGAAATCAAAAATATCGAATAATTCAGTTTCGTCAAATTCCGAATCGTCCGCCGAGTATAAGGCTTGACGGAAATCAATGTCGGCCTGTGCCGAATCGGTCAAATACTGCTCAATCGCCATGCCGAGCGAGTACCCCAACCTGTTGATATAGGTAGGCTCTATCATCTTTTCATACTCAATTGGGTTGCACAAAAACCCCATCTCGAACAGCATTGACGGGCCGCCCGTGTACCGCGCCATTGCGAAATTGCGGCGAATCGGCAACTCGAAAATATTCCCGGTCTCCTGTGCAATCGTGCTAATCATGTGAGTTGCGGCGGGTTCGGCAGTTTCGAGCGTGTGGTAGATTCGCGGGCCTTGTACGGCCGAAAAATCCGCGGTCAGCGGCATCGAATTTGAGTGCACCGAAATGACAAGGTCGGGCAGTGGCTCGGCTTGGGTGTGAAAATGCGCGATTCGGTCCATTATGTCAATGCGGACGTCGTCGTCCCGCAGAAACACCACCGTTACCCCCCTTGCCACGAGATAATCCCGCGCCAATCGGGCAACGTGCAGGTTAAAATCCTTCTCCATAGGGCCGTAATCGGCGGGCGGGCCGAGCGCACCGGGGTCGGAGCCGCCATGTCCCGCGTCAAGCAGTACCACCGCACGCGACAACGCAGTCGGCGAGAACTTGAAAGTCACCGTCATAACGCCGCCCTTGAACTCAACCAAGTACCCCACGGGAATCCTGCCGAAACTCAGCTCATGCACGATTGCGCCGATTTCGCGGGGTTCGCCGTTCACCGTGAAATGCTCGGTGTAGTGGTAGTTGTCCGCTGTGAGGATATAGCGGCCGTCGGGGATTAAGCGGCTTTCGTCACTCGGCGCGAAGATTTTCAAGGTCGCCGTATTATCCCCGTGTGTCTGCAATTCTATGTCGTAGAGCGGATAATCGCTGACCTCAAAGCTGATTGAAACATCGTTACTGCCCGGCGTTACCGCCCCACCGGATAAGACTATCGGCGGGATAATTCGGTCCAACATATAGACGTTGCTTTTGAAGACCATTGTACCGTCGCCGATGACGTAAAACTCGTCGTACTCGCCCAGAATTGCGAAGGTCGTCCTGTCCACGAGCGGCGTTTTGCCGTACAAATCATCATTAAAATCGGTGAACCGCGAAATATTATCATACTCGGTTGAGCCAAACGTACCACTTGAATACTCCGAAACGGTGGGCGACCACGGTGTGTCATCACCACCGGTCTCAACTGCCAACCGCGTAATCGTCACGTAGTCCTCGTTGTCGCCATTGAGCAAATGTATAACATTATCGCCGATTTCGAGAGCGGCGTAGTAGACAAAAAAGCCGTTCGGGGTCGTCGGGATTTGCTCGCCGTTTATGTAGAGCGGCAATGCGGGGTCGGCCGCGCCGAGAAGGCTCATGCGGGGCGCGGAAGTCTCGCGGAAACGCGGGTCGGGGTGGGTGACAATCAGCCAACCGGGGTGTTCATACTCGAAGGCCTCAAAGTCAAAACCGCCCGCCAAAGCAAGGCTACTCGGTGAAGTCAATAGCAAAGTAACCGCGAATATGACTGCAAAAATCCTGATAAACTTACTCATAATTATACAACCTACACATTAGCATACCGTTATAAAGTTTCCGATTGCGCCGCGCCTTCTGCCCGAACAAGGTCTCGAATTGCTCGTCCGATGTAATCACGAACAGCCGATTGTCGCCAAGCGGCAACAGCTTTTCGCCCATTGTGCGGTAAATTAATCGGGCTTCTTCCCGCTCAAGCATACGCTCGGCGTAGGGCGGGTTTGTGATTACTGTGCAAGTACTTGCACTTTCGGGATATGCGAAGTCGGCGATAGCGCGTGTTTCCGCGTGGATATACTCCGCGACACCCGCCTTTCGGGCGTTCTCGAGTGTGAGGCGAACCGCCTCGGGGTCGCAGTCGTACCCGAACGCCGCGAAGTCGCTGTCTTGCACTATTTCACTCCGCAGAATCTCCCGCTGTTCCCGCCAGATTTCACGCGGTATAAACCCCCAGTGTTCGGCGGCAAAACCCCGATTGAGACACGGCGGTATCTTCAAGGCTTTGAACGCCGCCTCAATCAAAATCGTGCCGCTCCCGCAAAAGGGGTCTGCGAGTGTCACTGCGCCCTTACGCCCGAATCCCGCAATGTCGATAATCCCTGCCGCCAAAGTCTCCTTAATCGGCGCAGTGACTGACTTTGCGCGATACCCGCGCTTGTGTAAACCCTCGCCTGATGAGTCCAAGAAGACCGTCATTTCGTCCTTGTGCAGGAAGAATCGCACCGGGTACAGCGCGCCTGTTTCGGGCAGATTACTCGCATTGTGACAACGGCTCATCGCCTGTACCAACGCCTTTTTGACCGTCCGCTGAAGCGCGGGGATGCTCGTAAGCTTTGAGCTGACCGACTGCCCTTTCACCACAGAAAACGCGCCGTCCACAGGCAGATACTCGCCTATTGCAATAGACTGCACATTCTCAAAAACATCATCGAAAGTCCGCGCCCGAAATTGCGCCAAAACCACGCCGACCCGCTCCGCAACCGAACAGCTTAAATTCGCACGGACTAAAGTCTCGGCCGTGCCCGTGAAATTCACCCTGCCGTCGGTGACTTCTAAATTCTCACCGCCCGCACGTTTGAGCTCAAACGAGAGGGTTTTTTCGAGGCCGAAGTGGCAGGGGGAGGTTAGGTGTAGTTTTTTCATTTGGTTCCTGTAAGAATTTTCAACTCCGAAAACTCATCGGCTATTGCATCAAAATCCCTGTCGTCGTGCAATAACGTATGATTTCCGTGGATTGCCTGCATTGCTATCATAACATCAACGGTGCTTCTGATAGTCTTTCCTTTCCTGCGTAGTGCAAAATATATGCTTGCAGATTGCTCGAAAAAATCTTTGTCATTCGGGAGTTGCAGTATAGACTGTGAACCGAAATACTCTTTAAGTTGTTCAAACTCCTGCTCGTTCTTTGCGCCTTGCAATAATTCATGGTAGGTCAATACCGATATGCAATAGGGCGAACCGGCAGAGAGGATTGCGAGGTATATCGAGGACTTCGGCGTTTCGTTCTTCTTCAACGTGTCGATAATCACGCTCGTGTCAACTAAAATCATGTGGAGACCTCCGCATTTCCTTATAGTTGTAGCCGTCCGCAAAGGAAATCTTCCCGATTAGGTCTGCAACATTTTTCTTCTCGTGCCGCTCCACAAGCTCTATAAGGGCAATAGAAATAATTTCCTTCTTCGTTTTGCCCTCAAAAATCTTGGTGGCTTTTTCAAGTAATTTTTCATCAAGGTCAACCGTTGTCTTTATCATGATATTTCTCCCTTATATATTTTTCGATGGTCGAAAGCCCCCACCAATTGTCCATTATCAATTGTCCATTGTCAATTATACTGCGGTCTCCAATCCGGCGGGTCGCCATTCGCGGCCCAGAACGACGCGCCGTTATCGGCGTGAGTGTCGGCGAAGCAGACCTCGGGGACGTTCGACGGCCTGTAGTAGCCCACGCGGGTATTTACGCAGCGGTTAGATGCTATAAAGCCTGTCATAGTGCAGTATGACCGCTCGATTACGGTCGGTTCGGGGGAGAAATTCCTCGGCACCGACATATCTATATTCTCCGCCATGACATAGCTCATGATTTCGCCCCAAATCCGCGCGGGTGAACGCCAACCGTCCCCCGCACGAGCCGCGAGTTCCATCTGCCCGTCGTCGTAGCCGATACGCACGGTTGCCACGTAATCGGGGGTTAGCGCGCTCCAGAGCAGGTTTTTCATGTCGTTTGAAGTACCTGTTTTGCCGACGACTTCTATATTCGGGATTTTCGCGTACTGCCCCGAGCCGCTCGGGTCGTCAACCACGGTCTTGAGCATACGGTTGACAATCCACGCAGAGTCACTCTCGACCGCCTGTGTCCCGATTAGGTTTTGCTCGAGTATAATACTGCCGTTGTGGTCAACTACTTTTGAGAAGAAATAGGGTTCGTAATGCACCCCGCCGTTGCCGAAGATTGCAAACGCCGAAGTTACCTCGTGCAGGGCCGCGCCATGTGTGAACGCGCCGAGCCCCAAAGGCGACCAGTTCATGTCTATGTCGGGGTCAAGTGTGGATATACCGAGGCTGTCGGTCAACATCGAGTACGAGGCTTGAAAGCCGACCTTCTGCAAAGTCCGCACCGCGACGGTGTTGAACGACTGCTGTACCGCGTACCACGTAGGATAGTAGTACCCGCTGCCCAAATTGCCCGGCGGTGTGTTGGAGAAGTTCAGCGGCCAGTTGTCCTCGTGTGACGGATTATTCGGGTCACGTCTGCGCCCCGAAACGTCCCTTACGAAAGTCGAGTAGGTCAATATATTCATGTCGATTGCGGGGGCGTAGACCGAAATCGGCTTTACGGTCGAGCCGATTGGCCGCAGTGACTGTGTCGCCCGATTGAAACAATCGTCGCCCGGCTTTTCACCGATACCGCCCACAGCCGCCAGTACTCTGCCGCCGTAATCCATTATCACGAACCCGCCTTGAATCAGCTTTTGCGGGTCTTCCTGCTCCTCATTGTAGAACGACACAAAGGTATACGGGTCGCGTGCCTTTTCTTCAAGCCGCCTTTGCATGCCGATGTCTACATTGAGGTATATGGTGTACCCGCCGTTTTTGATTTGGTCGATTGCGCGGTCGTAGGAGACACCGCGTTCGTCGGCAAGCTTTGTCGCCACCTGCCACAACCCCGCATCTACGTACCAGTCTTGCGATACATCGTAGTCGCCATTCCACTTGTAGGGGATATTTTCGCGCAATTCGTCCCACGGTGTGTCCTCGAAATAGAGGTTTTCCTCGGGGTCGAAGTCGCTCTGGAAGACCACCCTGTCGTCAAGGTAGTTGAAATACTCGCCCGCCACCGGCCTGCGGAAACGGATAGGTTCGCGCAGTGCCGCTTGCCGCTCGGCGTAGGAAATAAAGCCGTAGGTCTGCATGTGCCGCAGTACTATTTCCTGCTGGCTACGCGCATTTGCGGTGTTGATGTAGGGGTTGTAGTTATGCGGGGACGGGATTACCCCCGCGATTATGGCGGCCTCCGCGAGTGTCACCTCTTGAATAGTTTTATCGAAGTAATACCACGCCGCCGAATCGACCCCGTATGAAGTCCCGCCGAAGCCGATTAAATTCATATAATTTTCAAGTATATCGACTTTAGTGTAGGTCTGCTCAAGGCTCAATGCGCGGAAAATCTCCCGCAGTTTGCGCCCGATGTTGACCTTGTCGTCGCCTGTTAAATTTTTAACTAACTGTTGTGTAATGGTAGAGCCGCCTGTTACCCGGTCGTCAATCAGCGCGGTAACAGTCGCGCCGACCGTGCGATACCAGTCCACCCCCTCGTGTTCAAAGAAACGGTGGTCTTCATTGGCGATAATCGCGTCAATCATATGCCCGGGTATATCGTCGTAATCGACCCAACGCCTGTTCTCGTCCCCGCTCAACCGCTTGACTTCCACCCACGCGCCAAAGCCTTCCTCGCCCGCTTCCATCACCAAAGCGTTCTCGTCAAACTCGACAGGTTCGCCGTCCTCGTCGTACTCGGGGGGCATGGTTGCGTGCGGGTCAAAGACCATTATAAAGCTCGAGAAATTCATCTCGGCATTCTTCAAGTCGATATCGAACGAGTCCTCGGCGAACTGCATTACATAAACCGTCAGCGCGACCGCGACTATGCAGACCGTAATCACCGCAATCATCATAATTGCAAGCGCAGTCGTGCCGATTACTGCAAGCACACTGCGGACTTTCTGCGCCGTGGTGAGTTTGCCTTTTTTTATGGGCAGCTTGCTGCCGGGTTTGGCGGTTTTGGGTTTTGCGGGTTTACCGGCGTTGTTGCTGTTGCCTCCGTAATCTCTATCGGCGGGCGTTCTGCCGTTACCGCGATTGCCGTTCCCGCCGCCGTTACTACCGCGATTGCCGCCGCTACCGCCGTAATCCCTATCAACAGCCGACCGCCCCCGTGCGGACTTACCCCCGCCACTGCCACGACTGCCACCGCCGTAATCCCGCTCACCGCGCCCCCTGCCAAGATTGACATCAGGCGTGTAAGCCCCGCCCGCATCGCCCATATCGGGGAGCGGCGCGGAGAAGTCGATGTATGTTATATTCTTGTCCTTCTTCATTTTTCGTTATGTCCTCCCTTCAGCGGTGCGAATTGAAAAGCTTCGCTTTCCCCGATTCGGTAGATTCATATGAAGGGTTTAATCACCCGAATATAATTATAACATAAAAATTTACAAAAATCAAGGGGGATTTTTTGGGGAACATAAGTATTATGTAGGATTACAATAGAAGTGTTACACTTCACAAAAAAAGAATAGCGGAAAAAGGAAACCTGTGTTACAGTTATAGTTGCTAAAACAAAAAAGCAACAGGGAGGTTTCCGAAACCCGCTATGACAACTATAACACAAACAATGCGCTTTCGTCAAGCCCTGCTGAAATATGCAGAAAAGCACGGTGTAACCGCCGCCGCGGTCAAATATCGAACCAACAGACAGTATGTTTATCGTTGGAAACGCCGATATGACGGCACTTTACAATCTCTTGCGGATAAGTCGCACAAGCCGCACAGCCACCCAAATCAGC
>WRMK01000045.1 GCA_009777155.1 Oscillospiraceae bacterium | reverse complement strand
GTCTCCGCGAACCCGACAGGCCCGATGCACATCGGCAACGCACGGGGCGGCGCGCTCGGCGACAGCCTCGCCTCGGTGATGGAGCGGGCGGGGTATTATGTCGAGCGGGAGTTTTATATCAATGACGCGGGAAATCAAGTTAACAAGTTGGGGTTGAGCCTTGATATTCGGTACAGACAGGAATTAGGCGAAGAACTTGAAATGCCCGAAGACTCGTATCACGGCGAAGATATAATAGAACATGCAAAGAATTACATTGCACTTCACGGCGATAAGCTACTGCAAATTCCCGAAGAAGACCGCAGAACCGAACTCGCGAATTACGCACTGCCGATTAACATAAAAAAGCTTGAAGACGACCTCTTGAAGTACCGAATCGAGTATAACACTTGGTTCAAAGAGAGCAAGTTGCACGAACAAAACGCGCCTTTGAAAATTGTCGAATTGCTCAAAGAAAAGGGCCATACTTACGAGATGGACGGCGCAATATGGCTGAAATCCTCCGAATTCGGCGACGAGAAGGACAGGGTGCTAATCCGCTCAAATGGCGTGCCGACTTATCTTGTGCCCGATATTGCTTATCATTATAATAAGTTGGTTGAGCGGAATTTCGATATTGCGATTGACATACTCGGCGCAGACCACCACGGCTATATACCCCGCATGAACGCGGCTTTGGCGGCACTCGGAATTGAAACTTCACGCCTCAAAATAATCATCATGCAGATGGTGCGTTTGACGAGTGCGGGCGAGACGATAAAACTTTCAAAGCGTTCGGGCAAGGCGATTACCCTTGCGACACTGCTTGACGAAGTCCCGCTTGATGCGGCGCGGTTTTTCTTTAACCTGCGCGAGAGTAACACCCATATTGAATTCGACCTCGACCTTGCGATTGAGGAGAGCAACAAAAACCCCGTCTATTACGTCCAGTACGCCCATGCGCGGATTTGCAGTATAATTCGGCGGCTTGCTGACGAAAATATAACTTGCACATTCCCGCAAAACTTGACATTCACCGAAAAAGCCGAGCATGAGCTGATTAAAAAAGCCGCATCTCTGCCGTCGGAAGTTATTCAATCTGCCGATGAACTTAACCCTGCGAGAATTACGCGGTACGTCTTGGAATTGGCGCAGTTGTTCAGCAAGTTTTACGAGGCGTGCAGGATTAAGGGCGAGGATGAGGCGGTTTTGCAGTCACGGCTGACCCTTTGTCACGCGGTCAAATCCGTGTTGAGCAACGCGCTGGATTTACTGAAAGTTGATGCGCCTGAGAAGATGTAGAGGAGGTATTGCCACATGGATTTCAAAGTAGAGCAGGAATCGAAACGCTGGGTCGAGGCCGGGATTATCAGCGACACTCAACGCGGCGAGATTCTCGGAATGTACGCGGGCGAATCGGCACAAGGTGAAAGCCCATCAGACTTGCCGAACGAGAGCCGCGCAAAAACGCGCAGTACTCGCAGTCCGGTAATTATGGTAGTTTTCGCCATAATCGGGAGCCTGCTTTTGACCCTCGGTGTGGTGTTAATTTTCGCCTCAAACTGGCAGCATATTACAAAGCCCGTCAAGCTTTGCGTGGCTTTTCTGCCGCTGTTAATTTCGATGGGCGCGGTCATATTCACACTGCTTAAACGCAGGGAATCGGCGGCTTTTCGCGAGGGCTCGGCGATGGCATTGGCAGTCTCTGTATTCGCGACAATCGCCCTTATCGAGCAGATTTTCCACATAAGAACCGAGCTCGGCGAATTTATAGCCCTTTGCATGCTCCTGTACCTTCCCGTGATGTACATTCTAAAGGCAAAATCCCTCGCAACCCTCTACATAATCTGCGTACTTTGGGTAGGGATTGAGGCGGTAATGCCGCTCTGGTTCTCGCTTTTGACGGTTGTTGCAGTTTTACCCTATTTTGCGCTGATGCTTTACAAAGCCGATTCAAAGGGCGGCGTGTGGTACTTGACGGTCTTGACGGACGTGTTGATTATTTTCACTGTTTTTAAGTTACCGGGCGACTGGGAAATGATTGTCTACAAGTTTCTAATCTGTGCGGCGGCGGTCATGGCGTTGGAAAGTTTTATACTACGTGTCAAGGAGCGCGGCGATTTTATCAAGGGCGCGGAAATTATTCCCACCACAACCCTCAGACCCATCACGCCTTTTGCAGGGTTGACGATTATTGCCCTGCTCGTCATTTCAAGTTTTATTGCCGCGGAAATGCACAGATTCTATAGTATAGTTGAAGGCAGAGACCTGCTTTTCTATCTGCCCGCCTTTCTAATCATGGTGGCGGCTTATGCGGCGACACGTTTTTACAAGTCCGACGGCTTCGCAAGCCCGAACGGAACCGACGTAGTCTTGGCGGCGGCGGTGTTGGGGCTACCCATGTTTTGGCTCTGGTCGAATCTGCTGTTGTTGGCTTTGGGTGTCTGGTTCATCGCGACGGGTGCAAAAAAATACAGTTTCAGATACGTCAACTGCGGTATGCTTATAATTATAAGTTTCATAATTGCGAGGTTCTTCGACATTGAGCTTGACTTGATGACCCGCGGTATTGTCTTTATCATAATAGGCGCAGGGTTCATGCTGACGAACTTTATGTTACACAAGAAATGGAGAAAGTTATGAAAAAACATATATTAATTCTAACAATTGCGTATTTTATAGTGCTGTTGGCAGTGCCGATTTACATGATTTATGACTACTACAATATTTTATCAAGCGGCGAGGTTTACAAGGTGCGGGTGACGGCGTACGACCCGTACGACCCGTTTCGCGGTAGGTATGTGGCCATTCGCCCCGAGCATAACGAGTTGCGGTGGGGAGAAAACTCTGTGATTCTGATAAAGGACGGCAACGACTTTGTCACAAGGGTGGTTAATAACGCCACGGGTGCGGGCAGTATCAAAAACTTCAAACTCGAGCGGTATTACATGAACGAGAAGACCGCGCCGAAGCTCGAAGAACGCTTGCTGCGCCGCAATATTCAGGAAAACGATACGGTTTACGTCACGATTAGGGTGAAAGGCGGCCGATACGTTGTCGAGGGTATGTACATTAATGGAATTGCTGTAGAGGAGTATATTTATGATGAATCTTGAAGAAAAAACCATATCAAGTAAAGAGATTTACAAGGGTAAAGTCGTGCATTTGTTTGAGGATTCTGTCTTGCTACAAAACGACAAAGAAGCCACTCGCGAGTGGATTGAACACCCGGGCGGCGTCTGCGTTTTGGCGATTACCGACGAGGGAAAGGTAGTCATGGTGCGGCAATATCGCTACGCACATAAGGCGGTCTTCCTCGAAATCCCGGCGGGTAAACTCGAGCCGGGCGAAGACCCGAAGCTCTGCGGAATCCGCGAGTTGGAAGAAGAAACAGGGTATGTCGCGGAGAGTTTCGAGTTTTTCGCGAAGATGATTCCGACACCGGCTTACGTCGGGGAAGTAATTCACATTTACATTGCGCGGGGTTTACGCAAAACCGCGCAGAGATTAGACCCCGACGAGTTTTTGCAAGTCGAGGAAATCCCGTTTGACGAGGCGGTGAAATTAGCATTGGACGGCGAAATTACCGATGCAAAAACTTTAGTGGCGTTACTGAAAGCAAAAGTTGGCAATAATTAACAGTGGACGATATTATCACCCACTGTTAAATACCATGCTATTGCGTCAACCCGCTGTTCATGTGGTCGTCGTAAGCCTGCAAAATACTGCTCTCAAGCTTACTGCGCGCCTCGGGATTAATCGGGTGGATTATATCCCTGAACATGCCCGCTTCGTCGCGGCGGCTCGGCATTGCGACGAACATGCGGTCGTCGCCCTGCACTAATTTTATATCATGTACCGCTACGGCATTGTCGATTGTCAGCGACACCACGGCGCGAAGCCGCCCGTCCTGCAAAACTTTTCTAATGCGAATATCATTTATTTCCATTATTTTCTTTGTCACCTTTGCCTTTCCGTGAATATAGATTTAGTTTGAGCATAGCGGGGGGAAATATTCATATAAAAAGCAAATTCGACTTATTAATACCAAAAATTTCATATAATAAGTTGTAAAGATAACAAATACATGTTATAATTATTAATGAGATACATGTTATAATTATTAATGAGAATTTTTTACAACCAAAAGAGGTGTACTATGGAACTCAGACAACAACTGCACAGAGATATAGAACTGCTCCCCGAAAGCGTTTTGATTATGGTTAGCGATTTTATATCTTTGAATACGCCCCAAATTAGCGAAGCACAGACAAAACGGACACGAGAAGAATTTCTCGGCTGTATGCGCGGTCAATTTAATATGGCGGAAGATTTTGATGCCCCGCTTGACGATTTTAAGGAGTACATGCCGTGAAATTACTTTTAGATACCCATACCGTCCTCTGGTATGCAAACGAACACGAGCAGTTATCGCAAAAGGCAAAAGAGCATATCTTCAATGAAAATAATCCGCTGTACATGAGCATTGCTTCTGCGTGGGAAGTTGCCATAAAATGCAGTATCAACAAGCTGACGGAATTTCGCGGCGGCGTGGATATTTTTCTCGACAATATAAAAGACAGCCCGATAGAAATAATCGGCGTTCTGCCCCGACATGTCAAAATCGTTGAGACGCTCCCTTTTATTCACCGCGACCCATTCGACAGGATTATTATCGCAACCGCCCTTGCCGAAAACATGACAATTTTAACCGCAGATGGAGACATTAAGAATTATGATGTTGCGTGTTTGTGGTAATCAAAGGTAAATTAAGGAGAAAAAATGCAAGTCAACAAAAACATCGACCACGGCAAAGCCTTCGACTGGGGGCGCACTTCCGCGGATTACGCGCGGTTCAGGGATATTTACCCGCCCGAATTCTACCAAAAAATAACGGACTTAGGGCTTTGCGTGAAAGGCCGGAAAATACTCGACCTCGGCACGGGAACAGGCGTTCTGCCGCGAAATTTACACAAGCACGGCGCGAATTTCACAGGCGCGGACATCTCCGCAAACCAGATTGAGCAAGCGCGGCGGCTCACGGCCGAGGCGGGTTTGGACATAGATTACGTCGTTTCGGCGGCAGAAGACGTGGACTTTCCCGCCGGCACTTTCGATGTCGTCACCGCCTGCCAGTGTTACGTTTATTTTGACAAAAAACTTGTCTTCCCGAAAATTCACAAGTTGCTCAAAAACGGCGGGCATTTTTGCATACTTTTTATGGCGTGGTTGCCGTCGGAGAGCGGGATTGCGCGGAAAACCGAGGAGCTTATTCTGAAACATAATCCCTCATGGTCGGCGCACAGCATGGCGCGTTTCACCTACGATTTCCCCGAAGAAGCAAGCGGTTTGTTTGAAGTTGCGGACTCTTTTCACTTTGATGTTGCGGTAAGTTTTACTCGCGAAACTTGGCACGGGCGCGCAAAGGCTTGCCGCGGAATAGGCGCATCATCACTGCCTTCACAGACAATCGCGCAGTGGGAAGCAGAGCACAAAAAATACGTGGAAAGTTTGCCGGAGATTTTTGAGATTCCGCACTTTGCCACTGTGTTGAACCTGAGGAGGGTGTAAAATGAGAACACCAAACATTGAAACTGAAAGATTAATTTTGCGGCCACTGAAAATTTCGGACGCGCAAACGGTCTTCGACAACTGGGCGAGCGACCCCGAAGCCACAAAGCACATGCGCTTTGACACCCACAAAAGCATTGACGCGACAATCGAGTGGCTGACCTTGGAGGAGGGCAATTTGGAAAGCGACACCGCCTATAATTGGGGCTTTACGTTGAAAGAAACGGGCGAGCTTTTCGGGTCGGGCGGGTGTTATTTTCGCGACGACAAGGGCATGTTTGAGCTTGGTTATATTTTGATGAAAAAGCAGTGGGGGAAAGGCTTTGCAACCGAGGCGGCAAGGGCGATTGTGGACTTTGCGGTGAGGAAATTGAAGCGGAAAAATCTCTACGTCATTCACGCAAAAGACAACCCCGAATCGGGCAGGGTAATTCAAAAATTAGGGTTCACATACCACGGCGACGGGGAGTACTCAAGCTTAGACGGCAAGCGGGTTTTCCCGGTTAAAGAATACTATTATCGTCGGTCATTTTAAGAATAGGCTTGCCTTTGCGGTCTTTTTGCCGCCATACCGCGTTAAAATTTTCCGCAATGCACAAAGCATTACGAAAATTAGCGCACTGCGCCAGCCTTCAGTATGACGACAAAAATCCTCGCAAATCCTTCGCCCATTCTTAAATTGACCGACTATGTTTGGAGGCACAATGACAGATTTTCTAACAGGCAAAAAACACGTCCATTTCATCGGAATCGGCGGCAGCGGAATGTACCCGTTGGCGCAAATTCTGCACGGGCAAGGCTTTTTTATAACCGGCTCGGACAACAACGAGACCGTCACGCTCGATGCTGTGCGAAAGTTGGGGATAAAAGTTTACATGGGGCAGAGCGCGGCGAACATCGAGGGCGCGGATTTGGTAATTTACTCGTCGGCGATTTCGGAGGAGAACACGGAGCTGAAAGCCGCGCGTGAAGCGGGTTTAACGGTCCGTGACCGCGCCGAACTTTTGGGCTTGTTCACGAAGTTGCACAAGACCGCGGTTTGCGTTGTCGGCACACACGGCAAAACCACCGTAACCTCAATGTTGGTGCATGTTTTGCTCGGCGCGAATGTAGACATTTCCGCATTTGTCGGGGGGAAACTGAAAATTCTCGGCGGCAGTGCAAGAATCGGCAAAAGCGGCGTCATGATTGTCGAGGCGTGCGAGTTTAACAATAATTTCCACAAGCTTTTCCCGAATGTTACAATCCTGTTAAATATTGACGAAGACCACATGAATTACTTTAAGACGATGGAAAATTTGCGCGGCTCGTTCTCGAAATTCTGCGGCATGACTACCGATTTGCTTGTCATAAACGGCGATGACGAAAACACGAGAATCGCAGTCGGCAACAGCGATTTCAAGGGCCGCATTATAACTTTTGGCTTCGGTGAAAACTGCGATTACCGCGCTGTAAATATTAGGAAAATCTCCGACTTTGAGAGCGGTTTTGAGCTGTGGGTTCACGGAAAATTTTTGACAGAATTAACAATCAGCGTGCCCGGCGAGCATAACGTGCTGAACGCAGTGGCGGCGTTTGCGGCGGGGCTGTACCTTAAAAAAAGTGGCGAGAATTTTGACAGTCTCAAAGACGGCTTGCGCGGCTTCACAGGCGCGGGGCGGCGGTTTGAGCGGATTTATTGCGAGAATGGAATCACCGTGGCGGACGATTACGCCCATCACCCCGCCGAGGTCGAAGCGACTTTGAAAACCGCGAAATCCATGGATTTCAAGCGGGTTTGGGCGGTGCATCAGCCGTTCACATTCACGCGGACACGCGCCTTGCTTGACGAATTCGGCGCGGCTTTGTCGATTGCGGATAAGGTGGTGTTGAGCGCGATTATGGGCGGTCGCGAAACTAACACTTGCGGCATAAAAGCGGAAGATTTAGCCGAAAAGACACGAAATTCAATAGTAATACAAGATTTTGAAGGTATCGCAAACTACGTCGCGGAAAACGCCGAAAGCGGCGACCTAATCATCACGATGGGTTGCGGGGACGTTGATAAAGCGGCGCGATTAATCGCGCAAAAGTTGAGCGGTGTATAAAAACTCATTCCCCGATTTTCCTGTTTTGCCATGCTTATGAACAATCGACATGTATTCAAGAATCTGAAGCATTACAGAAGCCTCGGCGCGGTAGGTTGCAGTTTTCAAGGCGGCTTGAAACTGCTTCTTTGTAAAAGTTTCGGGGAGATTATCGGGCAGGAAAATTCGATAATCTTCCGCACAATTCAAGTGAATCTCGGTAAGCAGGGCAAGCGGCTTCTTGTCCTGTTTTCGCTTTTGGTAGCGTTTGCGCGGGTTTGCGGGGTCTTCAAAGCGGATTTTCTCAATTTCAAGCCCGACAAGGCAGACGGCCAAGTTGGGATTCGTTAAAAAACCTTTGATTCTGTAGAGTTCCAAGAAAAACCCGCTTAAATCCCTGTTGTTTCGAGTGACCGGTCTCTTTAGCAATTCGCCTGTTTGTTCATGTATTGCGATGTTATGAACACGCTGTTCAAACGGATAGACCACCGTGACATGGCTTGCGTCAAGGAAGGCGTCTAACTTTTTATTGAGCTTGCCCCAGTTGGAGGTTTGAATCTCGTAAATGCCGTTTTCACCTGCCGAATCGGCATAGAAGCCGCCAATTTTGGCCTCACGGTCGGTGTCGCTTGAAAAGTAGCGTTTCAAGGCGGCGTGAATGGGCTTTTCGTTCAACTCGCCGACGTTGCCCGATTTTAGGTTGCAATTACTTTCAAGAGCGTGAACCGCCGCCTTGAATTGTTCATGTTTTTGCACGATAGGAACAGCGTAATCCCAGACCGTGACCGTCCGCTTTTCCATGAAAACCGGCACGCCCATTTCCTCGTTGCAGGGGATAATCCCGGTCGCAATCGCCTTTAACTCGGGCACGGCGTTTCCCACAGCATAGCACTCATCAGCAACTTCAAACATCGGAATGTCGTTGAGATTGTCCCCGAATGCGATAATTTTCTCCGCGCCGACAAGCTCTTTCACTTGAAGCAGGGCAGTCGCCTTGGAAACTCCCGCCTTGTAGACCTCAAACCAGTAGTCGTCGGAGTAGGTGTCCTTGTTGTAAATGCAGTTGCAATCGGCGAAAGCTGCCTTGAGTTCGCTTAATTCACTGACAGGATTTATCAAAGTTATATAGTAAACAAGGCCCTCAAAAATCTCGTCGTAGGACGTTCGGGGGTATTGCCTTTTGTCGGTTTTGCGTGCATCTAAGTAGTTTTTGTTGCGTTTTGTGTCGCTTTCTAAGTAGCTGACACGTTCTACGCCGTCCACAAAGGCATAGACAAGCGGAGTCTCGCCCTTACTGCGGCAAAATTCCAATGCAGTCTTGACATTTTCGGCGGTTAGGAAGTTGTCTGTGAGCGGTTTTCCGGTGTCGGGTTCGCAGATAATCGCGCCGTTGTATGTAATCAGCGGCAGTTTCAGGTTCAGTTCGGCGGTGATTCTCCCTGCGCTGTGAAAACTCCTCGCCGTGGCATAGGAAAACAACACGCCTTTGTCAATCATGCGGTTGAGCATTTCGGTGGCGCGCGGTTTTAATTTAGCGGCGTAATTCAGTAAAGTGCCGTCAAGGTCGGTGATAAATAAAGTCATAAAATAATTATAACATATTCTTGACTTAATTTCAATTGTATGGTAAAATATTCTTATAGATTATTTAGGAGGAATTAACAAATGGCAGTAAAAGTAGCAATTAACGGCTTTGGGCGCATAGGGAGACTTGCGTTCAGACAAATGTTCAAGCAACCGGGTTACGACATCGTGGCAATCAACGACCTCACAAACCCGAAAATGTTGGCGCATCTCTTGAAGTACGACACGGCGCAAGGTTCATACTGCGGGCATACCGTGACAGCAGGCGACGACTCGATTACAGTGGACGGCGAGACCATCAAGATTTACGCAGAGCGCAACGCGGCAGATTTACCGTGGGGGACTCTCGGCGTTGACATGGTGCTTGAATGTACCGGGTTTTACGTCAGCAAAGCAAAGTCACAGGCGCATATTGATGCGGGCGCAAAGAAAGTTATAATCTCGGCTCCGGCGGGCAACGACCTTCCGACAGTTGTTTTCGGCGTGAACCAAGGCATACTCAAGGCAAGCGACGACATTATTTCGGCGGCAAGCTGCACAACCAACTGCCTTGCACCTATGGCGAAGGCCCTCAACGACCTCGCGCCTATTCAGTCGGGCATTATGTGCACAATTCACGCCTACACAGGCGACCAAATGACCTTGGACGGCCCGCACCCGAAAGGCGACCTCAGACGTGCAAGAGCGGCGGCGGCTAATATCGTCCCGAATTCAACAGGCGCGGCAAAGGCTATCGGCCTTGTTGTACCGGCGCTTGACGGCAAGCTAATCGGCGCGGCGCAAAGAGTGCCTGTAATCACCGGCTCTGCGACAATTTTGACTGCGGTTGTAAAAGGCGCAGTGTCAAAAGACAGCATCAACGCGGCTATGAAGGCGGTTTCGGACGATTCTTTCGGCTACAACGAAGACGAAATCGTTTCTTCTGACGTAATCGGCTCGACTTTCGGCTCACTCTTTGACGCAACCCAAACTTTAGTAACGAAAATCAACGACGAGTTGTCACAAGTGCAGGTTGTCTCATGGTACGATAACGAAAATTCCTACACCGCTAACATGGTTAGGACTATTAAGTATTTTGCCGAACTTAAATAGACTAAAACTAATTAATACCGACAAAAGCGTTCCTGCTGTTGCGGGAACGCTTTTGTTAATTGACAATTGAGAATGGACAATTGACAATTGTTTTGGGTTTTGTAGGGTCGGGCTTCCATGCCCGACCGCGTGAAAATTATGCTCGACTATGAACAGTCCGGTATTTATCGGTCGGGCGTGATTTTCACGCCCGATGGGGCATTGGAAGCCCAACCCTACATTGGCGCAAATGATTAAAGGAGTATAGGATGAGTAAACCGAAAGGAATTATCGTCTTCGGGGCGAACGGAAGCGGTAAAACCACCATTGCCCGCGAATTGGCTCGTACTCTGGATTTGAAGCAGATAGACCACGAAGATTATTGCTTTGAAAAATCCGACATTCCGTACACTGTGGAACGCTCAAATGAGGAAATCGAAGCTTTGATGCTTGGCGATGTGGAAAAATTCGGTAGGTTTGTTATTTCCGCTTGCAAAGGCGATTTCGGTGATGTAATTCCGCAATATTACGAGCTTGCGGTTTACACGGAAGCCCCGTTGGAACTGCGTATTGAGCGGGTTAAGCGGCGTGGAATTGAGCGATATGGCGAGCGGGTTCAAAAAGGCGGCGATATGTACGAGCAACAGTTGGATTTTGTTGATTTCGTGGCAAATCGCCCGTTGTCGGAGTTTGAGGAATGGGCGAAAACGCTGACTTGCCCAGTTATCCGCATAGATACTACAGAAATTTCGCCCGAAGTCGCGGCGCAAATGATTAAAGAAAGGTTCAACTTACAATGAAAAGTTTTGATTTTACCCCATGCAAGTGGGACGAAATAAAACCGCAGGTCGCCGAATACATAAAAACCAACGGTATTACCATAGAATCCTACTGGGAAGACCAAGTTATGGCCTCGAATTTCTACAGGATTACTTGTGGGGGAGAAACTGCGGGATTTTTCGCCGTACACGGCGGGTCAACGCTTGTGCTGTTCAGTGTTTCAGCGGCTTTTGCGAATCGGTCGTTGGAAGTTTTTCATGAAGTGAGGAGATATGAACAAGTGACAAGCGGGTTGGTGCTGACCGGCGACGAATTCTTTCTCAGCCACTGCTTCGATAATCACAATTACATCGAAAAATTGGCGTTTGTGTTCTCGTACACCGAGAAAAATTTTCCCGCGGAACGCCGCAAATCCTTGCAGTACAGGGCTTTTGAGATGGAGCGGGACGTGGAGCTTTTGAAGGACAGCGGGCTTTTCCCGGACGACGAAATGAACAAGGTCTACAATAAAGCCGCGCATATGGAGGTCCTGATTGCGGAATTGGACGGCGCGGAGGTCGGTTTTGGCGTGATTGATTACGGGCGAGTGGTTGAGGATATTGCGAGTATCGGAATGTTCGTGCATGAGGAGTTTCGGCGGCAGGGAATTGCCGCGAATATTTTGCACGACTTGAAACTAACCGTGCAAAGCAAGTCATACCGCGCCTTTTCGGGGTGCTGGTACTACAACCACAACTCCAAAAAGTCCATCGAAAGTGCGGGCGGGTTCTCGAAATCGAGAATGTTGAAGTTCTTTTTCTAATGGAAAACTTCAAATTTTCATGACTTTGAAAATAATGAACAAATAAATCCTTGACAACGCTGTTATTATGTAATATAATTAAGGTATGGACTGTGTAAATATTGGTGGCTTGAGGGTTGCGCGGACCGCTGTGCTTGCACCGATGGCGGGGGTCTGCGATTACGCGCAAAGGGTTTTGGCGCGGGAGTTCGGCGCGGCGTTGACTTTCGGGGAGATGGTGAGTTCGGCGGGGTTGGTGTACGGCGATAAAAAGTCGGCAAAACTTCTCGTGTCAACCGAGCGCGAAAGGCCGTACGCGGCACAAATTTTCGGGAACAATCCCGACTTTATGGCACGAGCGGCTGAAATTGCCCTCGAACACGAACACAAGCCCGACATAATCGACATCAACGCAGGTTGCCCCATGCCTAAAATCACCGGGAACGGCGCGGGTTCTGCGTTGCTGAGAGACTTGAAGTTGCTTGGTGAAATAATCACGGCGGTGGTCAAGATTTGCGAGGCGGGGAAAATTCCTGTAACCGTAAAAATCCGCACAGGGTGGGACTTTGCCACTATTAATCATATCGAAACTGCGAAACTCTGTGAAGCGTGTGGCGCAAGTGCAATCACGGTTCATGCGCGGACACGTGAGCAGTTTTACGCGGGGGAAGCCGACTGGAGCAGGATTGCCGAGGTCAAGCAAGCGGTGAAAATTCCTGTAATCGGCAACGGCGATGTTGCGAGCGCCGAAAAATGCAAGGCGATGTACGAGCAGACAGGCTGTGACCTTGTTATGGTAGGCAGGGCGGCGTGGGGTGCACCGTGGATTTTCGATGAGATTAAAGAATTTCTCACTACTTCTCAAACACAGGCGCCTTTGGCGCTACCGAAAAAACTTGAGATAATGAGCCGTCATGTGGATTTGCTGATTGCCGATAAGGGCGAAACGGTAGCCATGAAGCATGCCCGCGCACATATCGCGAAGTATTTGCGGGGGGTTCGCGGGGCGGCGGTTTTTAAGAATATGTGCAGTCATTTATCCACTCGTGAGGACTTTTTGCGGTTGGTGGAAAAAATAAAAACGGATAACGATTTATGAAAAAAATAATACTTTCAGTAATTTTTTTGGCGGTTTTTACAATAACCGGGTGCGACGACAAAACAATCGTGGACGACGGCGGCGAAATCGAGCAGACGCCTGTGTTTGTCGAGGAAGAACCCACGCCGTTCCCGCTGTTCATCGGCGACATTTTGATTGAGGACAGCCCCGAAAAGGTCGTGAGTTTGTCGCCGTCGCTTACCGAGATTGTCTTTGAATTGGGCTACGGCGAGCGGCTTGTCGGCAGGGGGAGTTTCTGCGACTTCCCGTCGAGAGTGGTAAGCCTACCCGAGGCGGGCAGCGGCGCAAACCCCGATATAGACAGGATTATCGCACTCTCACCGGACTTACTGCTGACGACGACGCCGATTTTGGCGCGGGACGTCTTCCGCATGGAACAGGCGGGCATTACCACGCTGATAATCCCGGCAAGCGGCGACTTAAATTCGTTGAGCGACACCTATCGGGCGTTGGGGTTGGTGTTCGAGGGCATGTTCACGGGTGCGGAGGCGGGCGACGAGGCCTTTTCGGTAATCGCAAAAGCCTGCAACAACACCGCAGTCGTCAATATCGGCAGGTTTGTGTATATCACAAACGACCTCAAAGCCGCTACCGGAGACACTTTGGAGCATGCTGTGTTTTCATGCTTCGGTGAGAATATTGCGCGGATTTTCGATAATTACGAGTTCGATTTTTCGGTGCTTGTTGACAATCAGCCCGACGTGATTCTGTTGAGTGACCGCTATACCGCGGAGGATTTGCGCGCTTCGGAAAATTTCAGCGAGTTGAACGCGGTCGTAAGCGGGCGGATAATCCCGGTTGACAACTCGTTTTTTGAAAGGCCGTCTGCGCGTTTGGTTGACGTAATCAATGAAATGTTAGAAGATTATCGCAATTTGGTTATAATATGAGGAACAATTTATGCAAATAATTCTGACTTATTTGAAGGATATTTGGGATAATATCATCAACATAATATTGACGATGGGTATCTTCGATTACCTCGATATTTTGTTGATGTCTTTTCTGATTTATCAACTGCTGAAATTTGTCCGCGAAACACGTGCGGAACAGCTTCTGCGCGGCATTTTGGCGGTGTTTGTAATCCTGCTGATAATAAGGCAGTTCAACACTATGGGCGAGACCGAGTATCTGCGGGTTTTCGGGTTTTTGAGCGATACGTTTTTCAGCGTGGGACTAATGGCGGTAATCGTGATGTTTCAGCCCGAGTTGCGGCGTGTGCTTGAGAAGATGGGGCGGGCGAAAGTCGTGCCGTCACTGCGTATGAACAACGACGGCGGCTCGTACGACATGCGGGCGCAGGTCGAAGCCTCGATTGAGCAGATTGCGGTTGCGTGTGAGAAATTTTCGCGAACCGCAACCGGCGCGCTGATTGTAATGGAGCGGACGACGAAATTGGGCGAGCAAGCCGAGACCGGAATTGTCCTCAAAGCAATGCCGACAGCGGAACTTTTGGGCAATATCTTCTTCCCGAATTCTCCCCTGCACGACGGCGCAGTGATTATTCGAGACGGCATGGTTTTGGCGGCGGGGTGCTTTTTGCCGAAGCCGCAAAAGGAAGAAATAATTTCAAAAGACCTCGGAACGCGGCATCGCGCCGCAATCGGAATGAGCGAAATCAGCGACGCGATTATCATTGTCGTGTCGGAGGAGACCGGGATTATTTCACTCGCGGAAAACGGCAGATTGTCGCGCGGTCACGACACTGCGGCGTTGACAAAAAGACTGAGCGATACAATTCTCAAAGACGCCGAAAGTCACACCGCACGACCTAAAAGGCCCAAGAAAAATCGCACGGTTGAAGTCGCGGAAAGTGACAAATAATTTCATGAATAATGTAGACGAGAAAGTTTGAAAATAATCGAAAGGGGCGTAACCCATGCCGCAATTTTCATAAAAAATTGTACAAGTGAGGGCGGCATGGCATTGAAAAAATGGTAAGGATTTTAAGGAACTTTTTGATTTCATTTAAGAGAAATTTCAAGTCAATCGTGACGGCAGTTTTGGCGTCCACGGTTATTTGGTTTGCAATTTCGCTCCAGATTTTTCCCGACGTGAAAATGAACATTAACGATATAGCGATTGACGTTACGGAGACCGCCTTTATGCTCGAGAACGACTTGGTTCTTGCCGAAAATTACGAGCTTGCCGCGAGTATACAAATTGAGGGCAAGCGTTACGCAATCGGCGGGCTGACAAGCGATGATTTCTTTGGCGTTCTCGACCTTTCAAATGTCGAATCGGAAGGCGAACACGAAGTCCCCGTGCGTGTTTTCACCGATTCGGATATTGATTTTGAAGTAACTTCCGGCGCGGGAACTGCGACTGTGAAAATCCAACGAATTGCCTCAAAAGAGTTGCCGATTACCGCAAAAGCCGACACGATTCGCGTGGTTGAAGGCATGCAAATTGACGAAGCCGCACTCGCCGCAAACCCGCCCACCGTGACTATTCGGGGCGAAAAAAGTTTTGTCGATTCGATAAGCAGCGCAGAGGTTCACGCCGTTCAGGCGAACATGGAAATGCTGGCTACATCGGAGGTTACGGGCGAGTTGATACTTTTCAACGGTAATAATATTCGGGTGGAAAATCCTGCGATTCAACTTGACAACGAAATTTTCACGGTGACAGTTCCGGTTCACATGGTCAAAACTTTGCCGTTAGATTTTTTGATAACTAACTATCCGAGCAATTTTAACATACAGGGATTGACCGATAAAATGGTGATTACACCCGAGGAAATCACACTTTCGTCGCCTGATTCCTCAATCGAAAACTTGATATATTTTGACGTCGGGCATATCGATTTGTCGGACATTACGCGACATATGCTGAACATTCCGACCCGCGATACAATCGCGCCGAAACTGCCCGCGGGTTACAAAAATATTTCGGGCGAAGCGGCATTCTCACTGCAATTTACGGACGTTGATGATTACATTCAAGTTGATTTTTCAATCCCCGCAGACCGCTTGGCAATCCTCAACAAACCCTCCGGTTACAACGTGGATTTACTGACGCGGGAAATTCCAATTTCGGTAATCGGGCCCGCATCGTATGTTCAAGCAATGACGATTGACGAAATTACAATCAGCATAAACCTCGGCGGCATGCAGATTTCCACCGACACCAGAATTATTTCGCAGCCTATTCAGTATCGAATACGCGGCGTTTCGGTGTCGGCGTGGGTGGTCGATTCGCCACAGGTGGAAGTTAGTTTTACTCGTGTTGATTAGAGCATGTTGACACTACCGCTCATTGCACAGATTTTGGCTAATTTTCCGCCATACTGCGTTAAATTTTTCCGCAATGCACAAAGCATTACGAAAAAATTTGCCTTGTCTGACAAAAAATTCGCTCAAAATC
>WRMK01000044.1 GCA_009777155.1 Oscillospiraceae bacterium | reverse complement strand
TTTATTGCACTTATTACCACGGGAACTGCCTTAGAATCCCCTCCGCTAACATGTCTGCCATTGCTACGGCTTCGCGCTCGACTTCGTCGAACTCGTCGATGCTTTTTCTGTAGTTTCCGGCCAACTGCGCTTTTACCTGCGCTATTGTGAGGTCGAGGTGAGTGTGGAGCATTTCGACTAAGGCTTCAAAGTCGTAATAGGGATTGAGCAGGAGCAGTGCTTTGGCGATTTCGTCGGCGTTGGCGTACCATTCTTTAGTTAATTCGGCGACCTTTTCGGTTTGGCCGTCTCGGGACGCCGTCATCAGCTTGCCGCCGATTTCTAAGTGTTGTGTGAGTAGGCTCTCGATTGGCTCTATGGCTTCGGTGGAGTAGAACCGCTCGAAGATTTCGGCGATTTCTGAGGGGTTTTGCATTAGGCGGGCGGCGACTTCCGATTGGTCTGCGATATTTTCGGTTATGCTGATGATTAACATTCTCGTCCAGTAGACATGCCTAAGCCAGACAAGGCGCATGTCTTCCTGTAATGCGGCGCGGTTCGGGATACAGCGGTTGCTTTTCTTCTCCATATAATACCTCCAAAGTTTGTGAAGCTGTTGAAGTATTATATGCGGATTCACAATGCACAATGCAGAATGCAGAATGCAAACAAATAAGAATGCAGAATGCAGAATGCAGAAATAATTTAATTCCCAAGTTGTTTGCCGACGGAAACCTGCCTTGTAATTTTATTTATTTCTGCATTCTGCATTATTATTTCTGCATTAGAATTGTTTCTGCATTACTTTTGGTCGAGCCCTCGCCTTGCTCTTGACATTGCGGTTATGATTTCTAAGCCGTAGTCGTCGATGGGTTTGGTTCGGTCGATGATTTGGAAGTGGCTGGCGTTGTCCCACCAAAAACATGCCATTACTACGGGATTGTTGCCGCGTGACCGTAAATTAGTGGCGATTTTGACGTAATCATAGGCGTGCTTGACCCGCTGTCTGTGAATGTTTTCGTCGATTGAGCCGAATTCGCCCATTATGACCGGTATACCCAATGCCGATGCGCGGTTGGCAATCTGTGTAAGCTCTGACTGTAGCTTTGCCGAGCGGTTGTAACTGCTCTTGCCCTCGTGCGCCCACTCGAATGGCGAGTATAAATGCACCGATAGTATAAACTTGCTTGTGCCGTTTTCTGCGATTGGGTCTTCGGGGAGGGTGAAGGCGTTGAGCTGTGACGCGCCGGTTTGCGCGGCGTAGGTCGTCAGCATGAGGTGCCGCTTTTCGTTGTTGCCGCCGGTTGCGCGTACTGCGTTGACGAAGGCTTGGTTGAGCCTGTTGACTGCCTCTTGGGTGGTTGCGTTGCCGCTCCAGTCCCATCTGCCTTGGGTGGTCCATACGTTGGTGCGGCGGCGCGGCTCGTTTAGGCCCTCGAAAATTAATTTCTCGTCGTAGCTTTCAAATTCCTTGGCGATTTGTGTCCAAAGTGCGACAACGGCCTCCTCGGCGGCCTCGACTTCGGTCTCGTTGCTGATACGCATTACGTATTCATCGTGGTGGGTGTTGAGAATAATGTACATATCTTGGGCGACTGCCATGTCCACGATTCCGCGTACGTGCCGCATCCAATCGGTGCGGATTGTGTAATCGGGGGCCTCGCCCGCCATTTTGAACCATGTCGTGGGGATTCGCACCGCGTTGAAGCCCGCCGCCCTGATTCTTGCGAATAATTCGGGGGTGGTGGCGAATTCGGGGCCTTCAATCCATGCAGTCTCGACTTCGGTCATGTTGTCGTGGTCTACCCAGTGAAAGGGCTGTGTGGGGTTGTCGGAATAGTAGGCGTCAAGGGTGTTTCCTAAGTTCCAGCCTATGCCTATGCCGCGGACTAATTCCTCGGAGGTGAGGTTGAAGCCGCCCGCGACGGGGTCGGTCTCGTCAAAGGGCGTGGTTGCGGGGACGATGTCGGTGAAGCCGACTAACTTTGAGCCGGTGTTGCAGGCTGTGAGACCTGCGCTTGCGATAATTGCAACTGTGCAGATTATTGCGATTGTTTTTGTTTTCATTTGTTTTCTCCTTTGGATATAATTGGTTTGTTTTGCGGGCGATTGGGGGCGGTGTGTCGGCAGGGGGCAGGGGGTCTGTGTCTGCACCGCCGCAGATGAATCGCACGACCCGCGTTTACACTTGTTTGGGCTTAACTTTCTCGTCTAAAAGATTTTGTAGATAGAAGATACCTTTACGAGTACAGACTTTTAATGTATAGCGAGCCTATCGGTCGCCAAGGGGAAAGGTTCATGAAGATGTTGCGAGGGAAAAAAGGTTTGTGTGGCGGGCATGCGATTCACTGTGGCGGTGCAGACACAGACCCCCTGCCCCCTGCCGACACGCCGCGTTCGCCCCTACATAAAATTTACGAATTGCAAATTACCCACAAAACTGCGTGGTTGCCTGCTTGGGTTAGACTTGCGCCGTCGGGTTGGGCGTAGAGGCGTTTGAGTTTGCCTTGGGGGTTTTTCAGCTCGGTGTCTAAGTCTAAAAAGCGAATGTTATCCGAGCGCAAATTCTCTACCATTGCCTTTAATGCCGCGTTGTAATCCTCAATCGTTGTGTTGTTGAGTGCGGCGGTCTCGATGCTCACGGGGGGGATGGATAGCACGGTTATGACCGAATCGGGGCGGTAGGTGTTTACGAGGGTTAGGAATGTGAGGTAGTCTTCCGTGAATTGGGTTCGCTCAGAGTTTGCGGTGTCGCCTCGCCCGAATTGCATGAAAATATTGTCGGGGTTTTCGTTTACGAGGGCGGTCAGGACGCCGATTTCGCCGCCGTCGTTTTGTATGGGAAGTATAGGAAATCTAAGGTCGGCGATGTTTGCGGGGGTTGCAGTATCGTCGGCGAAGACCCGCTCACTCTGCAAAAAGCCGCTGTCTGCGAGGCCTTTCATGACGCTGTCGCCGATGAAAAGGCAGGTCTCGAGAAACTTTTCGTCCTTTAGATAAAAGGTGTGGGTGCGGTAGATTTCGGGTTCGGAAGTTTCGGGGGAGTCGGTTGTGGGGGGTGTTTCCGAAACTTCTGAAACTTGCGATGCTTCCGAAGTTTCCGATGTTTCCGATATTTTCGGTGGTTCGGTTAAGCCGACGTTTGAGATGTCGGTGCAACCGCTTATGATTAATAAAAGTAGCAGTAGTATGAAAAGTTTTTTGTACATTAAATAAACCTCGTGTTTGCTGTAGGGACGACCGCCCCCGGTCGTCCGTGAAATTTTCGGCGGTTACAGAAACAACAGTATCCCCAAAAAATGGCAGACCGCGCCGAGATTGACGAAGAAGTGCCAGACCATGTGGAAGTATTTTTTGTGCTGATTTGCGTAGAAGACCGCGCCTGTTGAGTAGAAAATACCGCCGCCGAATAGCAGTAGCTGGAAAGGCAGGCTTGTACTGCGGAAGAACATTGGCGCGATGAAGACTACCGACCAGCCCATGACGAGGTAGATGGTGAGCGAGATTCGGGGGATTTTGCGCCTTGAAATGGACTTGTAGAGTATGCCGAATATTACCATTGCCCATTGTACGCAAGCGACTGCAATCCCTGCTGTGCCGCCGATTACGACTAAGCAGACGGGCGTATACGTGCCGGCGATTGCGAAGTATATGAAAATGTGGTCCAAGATTTGCATTACCCGCTTGTGCGGCGTGTCTACCGTCATGCTGTGGTAGAGCGCGGACGAGAGGAACATCAGGAATAGACTGCACATGAAAATCGTCACGCTGACGGCGCGGAGGGTGCTGTTTTCGGGGTTCATGTAGGCGTGAATCGCCATTGGCGCGATGCCGCCGAGCAGTGCGAGCGCCATGACGCCGTGGCTTATGGCGTTGCCGAGTTCTTCGCCGAAGGTGAAGATTCGCAGATTCTTCAATGTTTTTTACCTCATAGGTTTGTGCGGTTTTTTTGGCGGACGCGCAATGCGCGCCCCTACATTCGCAGGAAATTTCCAACCGCCTGTCCTTATTATACCACACAAAAAATTATTTTGCAAGTTTTTGAAACAAAACAGCCTTAATTTTTGTCTTTATATATGAAGGCCTTTGAATTTCCGTAAAAGGGGGAGTGCAAAAAGTGACCCATCGTGAATTTGCCGACAAGCTTGAAGCGCATAAAAACACGGTCTACAGAATCTCATTCAGCTATTTGAAAAATATACAGGACGCCGAGGATATTACACAGGAAGTCTTCCTGAAGTTTTATTCCTGTGGGGTTGATTTCCCTGCGGCCGTTAATGAGAAAGCGTGGCTGATTAAAGTAACCGCGAATTTGTGCAAAAATCAGCTTCGGCGAAACAAGTTCAGGAAGACTGTCCCTTTTGACGAGGCTTTGCTCACCGGCGAATCCTCCGACTTTATGGAGAGCGATATTGAAGCCATTGACCTGCTCTTTGCGTTGCCGCCGAAATATCGCACGGTCTTGTACCTTTTCTATTACGAGCGGTACACCACCCGCGAGATTGCGCTGTTGCTCGGCAAAAACGAGAACACGGTGCGGACTTTGTTGGCGCGGGGGAGGGAGAAGTTGCGGGATATACTTACCGATGACTTAGGGCATGAAATGGGGTCTTCGGGGCAATCGGGGCAACAAGGAGGTTTTATTTATGGCTAACAGATTTAACGATTTATACGATAAGCTTACTCTCGGTGATGAAAAAACTGCCGAGATTTTGAGAAAGGCTAAGGAAATGAAACAGAAAAATTCTATGGGCGCGAAAAGCGTTTATATAACCTTGGGGGTTACTGCGGCGGCGGTGTTGCTGATGGTGTTTGGGTTGCCGGCGTTGCTGAAAAGCGGGATTGTGCGGCAGGAGCAGTATAATCCTTTTGGTGGTGAGGAGTTTGCGGTGGATGGCACCGATGAATGGCAGGTTGACGAGGATTTCGGTGAATCGGTCGAAGTTTTGATTGACGGCGTGCCTACTACGGTCTACAAAAACAGAGTGACGGAAGTGGAGTGGCGGAGGTTTGTTGACGCGGTAGAAGCCGGAGTAATAGAATTTTGGACTGAATATGAAGGGGATAGGTATTACTTCATTGAAGATGTAAACCGAATTGTTAATGAACGCGGCTTGCACCAGTACCAAATGTCTGAGCGGGTTGTGCATGTTAAGGCGGAAGACGGCGGTATCTGCGATAATCAGTACTATGTAATTATTGACGGGGCGCGGGTTTGCACTTCTTGTGGGTATATTTTCAGCGGGTATTATCTCGACGGGCAGGTGCATAAATACAATTATAAGGTCGTTGAAGATACGCTCGGTATGGAAGTTTTTATCACCGATATACGCGGGGTTGCGGATATTATGATTGTCAATTTTGAGATTACTCCGCCTGCCGATTTGCCCGAAACGGTCAGCCTTTCCCCCCATATGTTCTTGTACGGTGACGACAGGAACGCTTGGAGTGAAGGTGAAAAAATATTTGTCCCCGGATATACCGAGATGGGCGGCTCTAAGTACACCATAAAAGACGGCGTGTATTGTTGGGAGATGTTTTTTTACTCGGCTGATAAAAACTTTCCGGTTAATTATGAAACATTTGAGCTTGTAATCCTTGCTTATGAGGGCGATATTGATGGGCTTTCAATGTTTGACCGCTCGAATTGGGAGTATTTTCTGTATGGGCATCACACTTCCACTTTCACGGCGATTTATACAGCCGATGAAACTTACGAATTTGATTTTGCCGCTGAAAATATAGAAGTTTATGACGGGCTTGTTATGGACAAAATAACCGTGTCCGATTATGCTATTACCTTTTATTTTGACAGCTCGAATTTCGAGTTCATGAACATCGGTAATCATTTTGACACCGGAGACGAAAGAGGTTATCGCTTCAAAATTGCGGATAAAATCGAGGGTTTGAATATTTCTCCGCTTACACATGGCGCGACGTTCGCCTACTTAGACCCTCAACCCGACGACTTGACAAACGGTGCGTTCGCGACCTTTTTCATCAGCCACAATAACACCGATGACGTAAGAACGATTGAGTCGTTTATAATTAACGGCGTTGAGTTCGCGCTCGATTGGGGCGAAAGGGGCATGGCTTTCCCGACACAGGCACTTGAAGACGGCGACTACATGTATAGCAGATGGGGCGAGTATTTCCTCTATCCGTCGGTGGGCGAAATTGTCACCGAATTCGGGAGCGCGGGCGGCGATTCCGCTTTCTACAACGGCATTTTTATAGCGAGTTATGTCGGCGGCGAGGTCTTTGCGGCGTTGGACGGCGAGGTGATTTTCGCCGACTGGAACGGCAATTACGGCTTGTGCGTGATTATTCAGCATGAGGACGGTTTGAGTACTCTTTATGGACATTGCAGCGAGCTGACCGTGAGCGTGGGCGATAATGTGCGGCAGGGGAAGACGATTGCGATGGCCGGGAATACCGGGGCTGCTGAGGATGTTGGGTTGTATTTTGAGGTAAGGGTTGATGATGTGGCGGTGAATCCGAGGGATTTTATTGGTTAAAAAGTTTTGATAAAAACCCCACGTTGGAACGTGGGGTTTTTGTTGTAGTTTTGTGTAACTTATCCTCTATCATTAGGCAGGCGCAGTCCGCGTTTTGCGAGTGCTGCGGCTCTGTCAAGTTTCTCTGTCATTGCGAGTTCGCCGAGGGCGATTTTGCCTACTGTTTTAATCAGCACTTTTATATCATCTTTGTCGGTGTAAACCCCGAAACTTGCACGCACCATGCCGTCTTGTGTGCAGGGGTTTGCAGTTGTCGAAAACGGGTAATTGCCGAGCAGACGCCGCACATAAGTGTGGGCGCAAAACTTCCTGTGGCGCACCGCAATCGCGCTTTTCGCCGCGAGTGTTTCTGCGACAAAAGTATCACTTAGACCGTCTATATTAAAGACAATTGTGCCGACTCTGTCGGTGTAATTTTCGTTGTCGGCGTAGAGTTTTACGCCGGGGATTTTACTTAGCCCGTCAATGGCGAGTTTCAGCAGTTCCTGCTCGTGTTTTTGTATGTAATCAAAACCAATTTCACCACTCAAAATTTCAATGGCTTTTAGCATTCCAACAACGCCGGGATAATTCGGCGAACCCGCTTCGTAAAGGTCGGGAGGGGATGTGAAATCGACGTTGTAATCATAGACCGAATTGACCATGCCGCCGCCGTAAAAGCACGGAATATGCTTGTCGAGAATCTCACTTAGCCCGACAATTACGCCGCCGCCGAACGGCGAGTACATTTTGTGCGCCGAAAATACAAAGAAATCTATACTTTCTTCGGGGTCTGTCAACTTGACATTTCCGGGGCGTTTCAGCATGGAAAACGCTCTGTGAGCGACAATTTGCGCGCCGTCTACTATGATTTTCGCGCCGTATGCGTGGGCAATTTTCGCAATTGTATGGACATCATTTACGTAACCTGTCACGTTCGATGCGGCGGTTACTGCAACGTATTTTACAGTTTTATTTTCCGCCAAAAACCGCTCTATATCGCTGATTTTCAGCCGTCCGAGATTGTCAACTTCCGCGTAAAGCATGCGCTCGATTCCGACGTGTTCGCGCCAAGGTAAGTCATTCGCGTGATGCTCCATGCGGGTGCTGATTACCGAGAAATTTTTGCGTTCGTCTTCAATTAAAGCTGAAGCTAATTTGTTCATTCCGTCGGTCGTGTGATTGGTGTAAATGACGGTGTAGTCTGTGTTTTCGGGGTCAAGCCCGACAAATTTTTTGACGGTTTTGCGGCCTTGTTCGTAAATCTCACTTGAGTAGGCAGATTTCTGCCCTGCGCCTCGCCCGATTGAGCCGTAGAGGCAGAGTTTTTCGTTTATTTCCTGTATAACCGACTTGAACGGCGGGGTCGTCGCGCCGTTGTCCAAGCCGATTGCGGGGGTTTTTGTGCCGTCTTCAAGCTCGACGAGGGTGTCCAATCCGTAGAGCATGTCGCGGATTTTTTCCGGGGTTGGGACTGTGCTTGATAAATTAGAATTTGTCATAAAATGTTCACCTCTTTGTACATTTATAGTAGTAAATTAAGGGAATTATGCCATTATTTTTGTGAATTTTGCCGATATTTGTAAAAACCTATTGACACGCAATCGTACTCATGGTATGATATAAATACTATTAGTACTACAGGAGGCATTAAGATGAGCAAAAGAGAGCGTTTATCGGAGTTTAACAGGGGTAATATTCTTTGTGCCGCGAAGGAGCTGTTCAGGGAAAAGGGGGTCATGCAGACGACTGTGGACGATATTGCGCGGGCCGCGGATTACAGCAAGTCCACGATTTATGTCTACTTCAAAAGCAAGGACGAGATTTATAATTATATCATTTTGGAGCATATCACGATTCTGAAAAATATGGTTAATTCCGCGCTAACTGAAAATCCGAATTATCCCGATGGATACTACGCTATTTGCGATTCTCTCGTGAGTTTTTATGACACTTATCCGCTTTATTTTGAGAGTATTTTAGGTGAGATAAAAATTCCGCAGTCTTGTGATGGTGACGAATCGGTTCTTGTGAAAATTTACGAAGTTGGTGAAGAAATAAATGCGATTATCGAGGGGTATATTGACGAGTTTCTTTCGGAAAAATTGAGCGGATTTTCAATGACGCCGTTGCAAATTACTTTCACGCTTTGGGCGGCAATCGGCGGGATTATCACGATTGCGAATAAGAAGGAAATGTACATTAACGGGGCGATGAAGCTTAGTAAAGAGCAGTTTATGCGGGGTGGATTTGAGCTGCTTTTGAGGTCGATTTCGGGGGGGTGTTGAAGATGGAAAAAAGTAAGAAAATGCTCGCGATTTTAGCGAGCCCTCGCAAAGATGGAAATGTTGCAAAAATGCTCGAAATTGCAGTAGAAAAAGCTTGTGAAACAGGTAATTTTGAGACAGTTAATTTTGTCAACTTGTACGAGAAAAATATAACGTGGTGCAAGGGTTGTATGGGTTGTAAAACGCAGTGTTCATGCGTGATTGAAGATGATATAAAGGAAATTGAACGGCTGTTGAAAGAGTGTGATTTAGTGGCAATCGCATGCCCTACATATTTCGCAAATATTTCGGCGCCGCTGAAGAATATGTTTGATAGGCTTGTCGGGGTTGTTTTTGATGATAATGATAGTTTTATTCCTAAACCAAAATTGTCTAAAAAGCAGAAATATTTTATACTTGTAACCTGCTCAACGCCGTTTCCTTTTGACAGAATCGCGGGGCAAAGTACGGGTGTGGTGAGGGCGATTAGAGAGTTTTTTCATGTTTCGGGAATGAGAAAAGCAGGGGCGGTTATTTTCGCGGGAACGCGCAATAAAAGTGAGATTCCGCGAAAAATTATCGGTAAAATTAATTCAATTATTGAGGGGTGTTAGTTTATGAAAATTAATAGTAAGAAGAAGGTATTTTGGGTTGTTTTTCTAAGTTTAATTGCAATTGTGGGGGTGGTTTTTGGTTATTATTTGTCGGGTGTAATTTCGTATCAAAACAAGGTTAAAAATACAATTATCGCAGAAGTTGACATCGCCGAAATTCCCGATGGTGTCTACGTTGGCGAGTATGACGTTGGTTTTATTTATGCGAAAGTCTCTGTGAGTGTTTTTGGCGGGAAAATTACTGAACTTGACATTATTGAACACCGCCATGAGCACGGTGAAGCCGCTGAAAAAATTATTGACGACATACTTGAGCGGCAGAAAATTGACGTTGATGCGGTTACGGGCGCGACAAATTCGAGCACGGTGATTAAAAAGGCGGTTGAGAATGCCGTTTTGGGTTATAATTAAAAAGGAGGAAACAAGTATGTTTTTATTCAAAAATTCAAGGGCAAATAAATTAATTTGCGTGGTTTTGTGTGTTGCGGTTGTGGGTTTAATCGCGGTTGGTTGCGGGAATAAAAAGGCGGCGGTCGAGCCGCCGGAGCCTGTGATGGAGCGGGTTGAGGGTCAGTCGGAGTTGGGCGAAACTCCCGGAAACTTGACACCTGAAACTCCCGAAAACTTGACACTTGAACCGCCGCCGTTAGTCGTGATTGACGGGCAGAAATTCGAGTGGGTTGTTACGAGCGAGAGCGATACGGAATTTCACGCCGACATTAGAATCATCAACTTGACAAGACAAGCAGTTGACGGTTGGCGATTGCTATTTACAGGCGATTTTGTTATCACTGAAATTCGCAATGCCAAATTAATTGGCAGTGAAAATTCGCGCCATGAAGTTATAAACGAGTTTTGGACAAAGGCGATAAACCCCCATTCCTCCGCTATTTTCAGCATAACTGCAAAAAAATCGGCGGAAAAATCGGCGGAAAAATCGGCGGGTTCGGAACCCGTACTTGACAACTTCGTTTTAGTCGAATTTCACCAGCCCGAAGAACCCGAAATTCCCGCGGAAATGACTGCGGTAACTTTACAAATTTTCTCCGAACTCGGCTACAACGTCCTCCTGTGGGGCATCGACGACGCCACTGAAACTTACACTGTTTTCAGAAACGGCGAAGAAATTGCAAGTGTGAGCAACCAAAATTTCTACTTAGACACAAATGTTTCCGAAAATTCTACTTATGAATATTATTTAGTGCAAACTCTTGACGAAATAGCTCTGCAGAGTAGTCAAGTGACAATTACAACAACCCTCGCAGAATCGCATGGAATCTCGGCGCGTGAGCAAATTTCCAACTTGCTAAGTGATACCAGAACGCCGATAATTTTCCAAGAAACTAACTCTTATCGATATGTTTCGCGCGACTTAGGGCTTCCTGCTGAAACCGAAAACGGAAGCACCATAACTTGGCACAGCAGTGCCGAGCAAATTATCAGCCCGCAAGGCACTGTAACCCGCCCCACAGGCGGATTTTTCCCTGTGACACTAACTTCCGTCGGGCAAAATGGCGAGTTTGAAATTCGCAGAAAACATAACGTAAATGTCGCGCCGTTGAATAGCGTTGAACAGAGGGAAATGACGCTTGATGATTTGAAAGAAATGAATGATGGCGAGTTGCCGAAAATTTCGCACTATGACGATGGAACTATTAGCCGAATACAAGATACCGGAAACTCTGAAATGAGAGAAAACAATTTATCATCTTTTGCTGTTTTTAGTGCCGAAGATGCAAGGGCAGTAATAGACAGTTATCTTGCTATTTTTGGTATAGATGATGATATAGATATAAGATTTGACGAGCTTCGTTCAATGTCAATTAATATTTTCCGTTTTGACCAATATCATAACGGTATTAGAATTCCGGGTGTAGGCTTTGCAATTAGTACAGACAAAGAAACAGGGCAAGTCATTATAATTGGTAATGGGTATATTACTGATTTAGCTATTGAAACTACGCCTACCATATCAATAGAAGAAGCAAAGGAAATAATAAACTCAACGTTTAATTTTGGTGTATCTGAATCCTTAGAACACGAATTACTTATTCGGTATAACAATAACACGGACGTAGCAGAATTGGCATGGAATATTTATACAAATCACGAAGAGTATCGCTTTGTTCAAGTAAGTGCGGTTACTGGTGAAGTTTTATATATTAATGGTGGGGTTATATATGGGTGAGTTAATTTTAATCGCAGGTCGCGTATTCCCTTTTTACTTGTGAAACTATGTGAAAAATCATCTGCCTGTTTGTGGGGATTCCGGTGTCGTAGTCGATGTTTGCGGTGTAATTTTCTTGCAGGATTTCGGTGTCGGTAATGCGCCATGTTCTAATAATTGCGGTTCTTATGGCGCGGCTGATGCTCCAGTCGGTTTTTTTGAATTTCTTTGCCAAAACAGGGTAAATATCTTTGCTCATCGAGGGTTCACGCTTGTCGCCGTAAATCACGGTGAGAACCGCATGGATTATGTAATTCGTGCCGATTATGTCATGTGTAAAGCCGATTTTCTCGACCACACGCGCGGTAATCAGCTCTATATCACGAGTTTCGGGTTCTTCTTGCGGCTTGCTTTTGTGGCACTTTTCGGCAAAATCAAAAACCAAACGCGGCGAATAATCGGGCTTTGCTTTCAAGAAAATGTAATCTGCGCCGAGATTGCGCGCTATTGTGTGGGTGGTTTTCGAGCGGTTGTTCGTGATGATGACGACGTAAGGGCGGTCGTAGTCAAGCTTTGTGGTTTTCAGCCACTCTAAATAGCAGACACCGTCGCCGTCGCTCTCGTTCAACTCGAGGTCGAGCAAGACGACGTCGTAAAAGCCGTCAACAGTGAGCTCTTGGGCTTTTGCGAGGCCGTGTGATACCTCCAAATCTATCTCATATGGGATATTTTCGGCGCACTTGACGTACTCGTTGCAGTGCGCGATTTCGTCTTCGATTAGTAACACTCTCATTTTGTAACTCCTTTCAATGTGCACGGCGAACGCGTTGTACAAGCGCGCTTTTCGGCGTGTTTTTTCTATTGTATCATATTTAATTCGACAAATCAAGACATTTAGCGTATTTTACTGATTAATTTTTTGGGGATTTTATGTTACACTGTAAGAAGTCTAATATTAATTAAGGAGGAATTTTTCATGGAATCTGTAGGAAAAGCTTTGATGAAGCAGTACGCGCTTGTTGTGAACAAAGCATGGGGTGACGAGGAATTTAGGGCCGCTTTGTTGGCGAATCCGAGGAAAGTGTTGAGTGAAGAAGGTGTCGCGTTCCCTGAGGCTTTGGTGATAACTATTGCGGACGGAGAAGATGTGCAATCTTTTGACTCGAGCAAGAATTTGTTAGTCCTGCCCTTGCCCGTGAGGCCGGACGGCATTTCCGAGGACGAGCCTGTTATAACGGCAGAGTCCTGCTGTTGTTGCTGCTGCCCGTGTTGCTGCTGCTAATCGTATTATGCGTCGACGATACTATTTATAATAGTATCGTCGTCAAGTTTGAGGAAGATGGTACTGAAAAGTGAGTGTTAAAAAGTTTATTATCAACCCTAAGTTTTCATATTTTTTTGACGCCGATACGGTGTTTTTGCATGCGGAACGCGCCGGGCAAATTATTTCCAACCCGATTATATATAAAATATTGAAAGAGATTCACGGCGGTGTCGGCGATACCGATAGCTTGATTGAACGGCTTTGTGACGATGTTTCTGCGGCTCACTTGTATTTTTATGTGGGCGAGTTGACGAAACATCGTATAATTTGCGAGCCGTGCGAGGGATTGCCGCTTTCGGAGGTTGCGTTTTGGGAGGAAATTGCAATCCCGGCGGCGAGTGTTGAAAAGCTGTTGAGCAATGCAACTATTGAAATTAAAACTGTGAATTATAACTTCCCGATTGATGAATTTCGTGAGGCTTGTGTTGCGGCGGGGTTGAAGATAGGCACGAGCGGAGATGTTCGGGTTGTGATTACCGAAGATTATGAATCTGCCGAGCTTGAGGAAATCAATAAGGACGCACTTTTGAGCGGTAAGCCGTGGATGCTTGTAAAGCCGTCGGGCGCAATCGCTATGGTCGGCCCGCTGTTTTTGAAGGGGTACACGGGGTGTTGGCAGTGCTTGGTGAAGCGATTGTCCATGAATCGACAGGCGCGATTTAATGTTTCGAGCGATGTGAATGAGATAATGGTGACAACTCCCGGTGCTTCACATTCGCTTTTGCGGCGTATGGCGTTTGATTTGTCTGTTTTGGAAGTTATTAAGTTTCTGCAAAATCCCGCTAATTGCACGGTAAAAGGGCAACTGATTTCCTTGAATGCCGCCAATTTTGAGAGTGGGTATCACGTTTTGACAAGGCGGCCTCAATGCAAGGCTTGCGGTGAAAAAGTATCTGCGTGCTCTGCAAAGCTATCCTTGGACGAGGCTTGCCTGCCGCTGACTTTGGACGGCGGTTTTCGCACGGTTGACCCCGAGGATACTTATGCGCGGTATCAGCATCATGTAAGCCCTATAACAGGGGTGGCGCAGTTTGTGAAGTATGACCGCGAGGAGGCGAACGCCCCTGTGTACAACTATCTTTCGGGGGCGAATATCGCCATGCAAAACCCCGAAAATCACCGCCTTAACAACCATGTCCGCAGTTACACGGGCGGCAAGGGGAAGAATCATGCACAGGCGAAGGCGGGCGCGTTGTGTGAGGCGTTGGAGCGTTACAGTTGTACCTCGACGGGCGACGACGAGTTGTTGCGCGGCTCTTATAATGCACTCGGCGACTTGGCAATCGACCCGCGTTCGTGTATGCTTTACAGCGAGGCGCAGTATAAAAACCGCGATAGTCTCAATTCGCAGTGTCTCAAGCATTACTTCCTTATCCCCGCCGTCTTTAATGACGACGAGGAAATGGAATGGGTGCGATTTGAAAGTTTGAATGGCGGCGAACCCCGACATCTTCCCGCGTCCTACTGCCTTTTTAATTTCAGCAGGACGGGCTTTGCAGAGCGTTCGTGCTATGCAGATTCTAACGGGTGCGCCGCCGGGAACACCTTGGAGGAGGCTGTGCTGCAAGGGTTGATGGAGCTTGTCGAGCGGGACAGCGTGGCTATTTGGTGGTACAATATGCTAAGCCGACCGCAAGTGGACTTGAAAAGTTTCCGCAATCCTTACATAGAACGGCTGATTACTTATCACAAAAGCTTAGGGCGAACGCTGTATGCCTTGGATTTGACCTTTGATTTGGGTATACCGTGTTTTGTCGGCGTATCGCATGAAAACGGCAAGCGAATTATGATAGGATTCGGCGCGCACACCGACCCGAACGTGGCAATGGAGCGGGCAATGGTGGAGGTAAATCAATTCTTCCCCACGTTGCGTATGGGCGGGCCTGATGCCGACAAAGCGATTTTGGACTGGGTGAATAACGCGACCTTGGAGAATCAGCCTTACCTTGTCCCCGCGCCGAGTGTTCAAAAAACATACGAGGATTATCTTGCGGTGGCTGATAATAATATCGTAAAATCAATTAACTTTTGCTTGGATAAATTGCGGCAAAAAAACTTGAGCGTCTATTATAAGGACATGACGAAGCCCGATATAGGTATGCCAGTTGTGCGGGTTGTAGTGCCGGGGTTAAGGCATTTCTGGAAGCGGTTCGCGCCCGGTAGGCTTTATACTGTTCCGGTTGAGTTGGGGCTGTTGGATAGGGAGAAAAGTGAAGATGAGTTAAATCAACTTTCGGTTTTCTTTTAATAGAAATGAGGTCGTTGTGGAATATTTACAATTTTTAATCACACTTGATTGCATGGTATTGTTGCACTCGAGAGTCACTGTGGAAACTCGGGGCAACTCGACATTGCTGTGTCTCGATAAACAAGAAATACCTATACCCGCCGAGTACGAATTCCTCTTCCCTGTTATCAACTGCGCGAAAGAAACGCCCGTTTTGATTGACGAGCTGAGTGATACCGTATTTGAGCAGTATTCTTTTAAGGGTATGACGTTGTTTTACCGCCTTCTTGACTATCTGAACAGCGGCGGTGTTTTGCTTTTTCAGATTCCGGGGATAATTGAGGTAAGTCTCATGAATACTAAGCCCGGTAGAAATAAGCCCGTGATTCTGCCGAATAAAAAATACCGTCTCTCGAGTTTTAGTTTCATGCGGAATAAAATCGACGGATTGTATCTTGAATCGGCTTTGTGTCCTGTGCGGGTTAGGGTTTTAGACGATAGATTTACGGGGCTTATAATAAAAAAAGAGGGTGTTACTTTAGATGAAGTTGAAAATTGTGACGACATTATAAAGTCGAAGTTGAAAAATGCTCTTTTGTTACTTTTGTATTATGGTGTCCTGATTGAATCTGAATCCGATGAGGAAGACTTGCGTTACTGGGAATTTCACGATTTGCTTTTGCATGGGCGCAGTCGGGCGGGGAGTAATGTGGGCGGCTTCGGGCCGACCTATAGGTTTGAAAGTCCTGCGCCGCCTGCGCTTGTGGCGCCGTCGAGCGATAGCTTTGCTGTGTATCTTGACAAGCCCGATGTGGAATATTATATGAGCAAAAGCCCGACGTTTTTTAGTATTACGGAAAACAGGTTTTCGCACCGAGATTATTCTGCGGAGCCGCTGGAATTGTCTGTGCTTGCGGCGTTGCTCTACCTTTCGTCTCGTGTGAAAAATAAGTATGATACCGAGAGTTACGAGGCGACTTCGCGGCCCTATCCGGGTGGCGGCGGGTTGTATGAACTTGAATTGTATCTGAGCATTAATCGATGCCGGGACGTGAAATCGGGGGTGTATCGCTATTCGCCTGAGACACATTCGTTGCATCTCGTTTGTGAGCCTAACGCCCTTACACACAGGCTTTGGCACGAGGCGGCACAGTCGGCACAGTGCGATAATTTCCACGTGTTGCTTAATATATCTGCGCGGATTGACCGCGTTATGTGGAAATATGAGGCGATTGCCTACTCGTTAATTTTGAAGGATTGCGGCGTTTTTATGCAGAACTTTTGCCTTGCTTGCTCGGCGCTTGGGTTGGGGAGTTGTATGTTGGGGGCGGGTTCGTCGCATACACTTTCCGCGATTACGGGCAGGGATATATATCTTGAGGCACCCGTCGGTGAGCTCGTTTTCGGGGTGCCGTCGCAAGATTACTCGAACGGAGATTTGCCATGAGCCTACAAAATTCTAACGACCTTTACGAAGAGTATCTCTGTGACACCGAACGGCAGTTGGGGCTTTGGGGGGTGGAGGGGCAATTGCGATTGCGGAATGCCCGCGTGGCGGTTGCGGGGTTGGGCGGGATTGGCTCGGCCTCTGCGTTGATGTTGGCTAAGGCGGGGGTAGGTCTCATTAGGGTGTGCGATTGGGATTGTTACGATTCGGTTAATATTGTCGGGCAGGAATTTGCGACTTATGCGGATATTGGTCGCCCGAAAGTTGAGGTCGCGCTTGAGTGTATGAGAAAGCACACAAAGCATAGCCTGCTTGAGGGTTTTCAAGCAGACCTGAAGCGGGATGATGAGTGCGTAAGGCTGATAAGTGACGCCGATATTCTTATTTCTGCCGTTGATAATGCCCCTGCGCGAATCGCGCTCGGCAAAGCCGCCGACAAGGCGGGTATACCTTTTGTGGTCAGCACTAACATTGGTTGGACCGCGACCCATACGGTGTTTTTCCCG
>WRMK01000043.1 GCA_009777155.1 Oscillospiraceae bacterium | reverse complement strand
CGCTTGCGTGAAAAAAAGAGGAGTAGGGGGGCGGTTTTATAGGCGTGAAACTTGACAAAAAGTTAGTACTTTCGACCGTGCCGTATGTTGTGATTTTTATAATAACCTTGCAAGTTATTCCGCAAGTGACAGCATTATTCCCCGACCCACTGCCGATTGATGACCGGCTGATTGCTTTGCTTGCTTCTATTATAATAAAAATTGTGGTGTATGTCAAGGGTAAAAATGCAAAGAAATATCGCAAAGGTGTGGAGTATGGGAGTGCAAGATGGAAGAACAGTGTCCTAAATTAGTCCGCGAAATGCGGTGGCAGTGTGATAATTCCTCACGAACTTCCACGCTTGCAATTCATCTTCGTCGCAAATTTCGTGCGGACGAGGGTGCAATTCCTCATACCGGCGGTCGAGCAGTCGGCGATATTCGCACGCATCACGATTTACAGATTGTGCCGCGGCAAGATATGTCCCTGTCGGCCTTATTTTCCGAACTTTTCCCTTGTGATGTTCCTCCATCCACGCCATCCATTGACAGCCGGAGTAACCTGCTAATTGATACTCATCAGGCGGTGTAGACTCCCCAATATACGGATTGAATTTGCAAGTTGCCAAAACACCCCGCAAGTCTTTCAGTGCGTATTCGGGGAATACATGCAGTTGGGATTCACTGCCAAATTGAATCTCTCAACATCTCTCGCCGTCTTTGATTACCATTTGCGCTGAACGCAAGCCGTCCTCTAAATTGGCAAGCGGGACATCGGGAAGTATAACAAAGCATACAAAAAAATGCTGTCTTTCGAGTTGACTCAGAAAACAGCAATTTCTATCAGTAGGGGAAAAACGCATTATATTGGGCTTTTCGATATTCACCCAGATGAATGAACCGATGCAAGCAATGATAGAGCATTGATGGAGGGTTGAGCAATGTTGCCGTTAAGTGCCTTGATTGCTATATTTAAAAGCCCTTTACACAGCATTGTTTATATTTTTCTTTTGAGCATAATATTTATAGCTAAAAACTTATTTATTAATCTGTTGATTTCTAATTATAAATTAGAAGTATTTCTTGAAACACCTTATTAATGAATGTTTTATTCTTGTTTGCACCTCACTTTTTATTACTCAAAAGGTCTTGATGTGTGTTAAATGGGCGTATACTATACAATGGTACTGATTTAATAAAAATTAACAGAAAAAAATATCGGGCAAGAAATGTTGGAGTTATTTTCCAACAATTTAATTTATTGCATAGATATAAGGCTGTTGAAAATGTACTGATAGCTATGGAAATAAGCAAATATAAGACAAATAATAATAAGAAACACGCAAAAATCCTGCTTGAAAACCCGATATAACAGGGAAAATGCAAAAGAGAAAAATTATAGTATCAAAAATACCTCCCCCCCCTAAAAAAAACCACCCCCGTAAACGGATTAAAATCCAAATCGCGGCTTCTATTACTGTAAAAAAACATCTCGGTTTGAAAGCAAATCGGCATGAAGTAAACCTGCTCTAACAGCGCGTTTTCGGCTTGTTTGTACAATTCGGCGGCCGCGACAATATCTTCGGAAAGTCGTGCGGATTTTAGCAAGTTTTGGTACTCGGCGACGGTGTTTTGCGGGAGACTGCGGCTCAGCAAATCGCCGGGGTTACCGAATCCGCTCAAATAGGCATCGGGACTGTTGTAGCCGCCTGTCAACTTTACAAAAGCTATGTCAAAATTGCCACTTAAAACAGCCCGCTCAAAACTGTCCGGCGGGAGACTTTCGACCGTGCAATAAAACCCCAAAACCGCTTGCCACTGCTGCAAAACCCTGCCGAGATACTCGCTTGCGGCTTGATTTTCGGGCATGATAATTTTCAAGCCTGTCAAGTTTTCGCGGCTCACCATTCCCGCACCTTTTTCGTAAGCGGCGTGGGCATTTTCGCGGTTAAATTCGGGCGGAAATGTGTCATTTGCATGTTCGCGATAATTAAAATCAGTGTCGATTGTAATCACAGGCGGGACGAGGTTTTCGGCGATTCGCCAACCGTTTTTCATGGGTAGAAACTCTATATTTTCGCGCTCAATTGCGGCGGCAAAAGCGTAACGCAAATCGCTATTTCCAAAAGTTCCGTGAGTCTCAAAAACAAGCCCCCAGACCGACGTTTCCGCGCCGGAGCAAGGGAAATTCTGCGAAATTAACATGCTTGTTGCATCGGAATTTCCTGTCGCAATCAAAGCCTGCGTAGTGTTACTGCGGAAATTTTCAAGCGGCTCGCCGTTGCTTATAAAAAAGTTCAAGCCGAGCGGATAAATCCTGTCCGGGACTGCGTTTTCGTTGTCTTGATTAGTGTCAAAAACGTGATTATTTTTGTTGTTACGGCGCATGGTTATCACGCTGTCTTGCGGCCTGTGCGGGTCGTAATGCCATTTTGTCAAGTAAAACGCGCCATTTGATGGCAGATTTTCGCCGTTCAAGCCGTACCGCCCCGCAGTTTTCAAGAAAATTTCCTCGTTGCAGGGCATTGCGGGTGGCGTCGTCAAGAGATACGGGAAGTGCGGGTCGGGTTGTTCAAGTGTGATAATTAAAGTGAAGTCGTCTGCCGCATAAACCCCGATGTCATGCAGGTTTGTGAGGTTTTCTGTGTGTATTTTTTCGGCGTTTTTAATTGCATAAAAAAGTGGCGCATTTTCGGATTTTACAGCAGGATTAAACAGCCGTCTAAAAGCGTAGACAAAATCGTGCGCCGTGCAAATAGTCTCACTGTCCCCGTCAAAATACCAGTAGACATCATCTCGCAATTGAAAAGTGTAAGTTAATTTATCATCTGAAAGTGTATATTTTTCTGCCAAATTCAGCGCGATATTTCCGTCGCTGTCAATTTTCAAAAGCCCGTCAAACATATTGGCAATCAGCATTGCGGCGGTCTGCCCTGAAGCGTTTTGCGGGTCTAATGTGCGCGGATTGTAAGCAATATCGAACTTGAAAATGTAGTTACTTCCGTCGTCTTCTTTGCGGCAGGAACTTGACAAAAAAAGTGTAAAAAAAATTATAAAAATTAGAAAAAAACTTACTTTAATTTTCAATTAATTCGACCGCCTTTCCGAGTTTCAAACTTTGTTTACAGTCGAGAAGACGCTGATTATCACTGCCTTTGAACTTGAGTTTGTAATTCATGCGCGACTCGATAAATCTGCCGTCAATTAGCACGTCGATTTTGTCAAGTAACGCCCTCACGGCGGGGTTTTCGGCGGTTACTAACTCATCAAAAGTGTACCCGGTGAAACAGTAAATGTTATAGTTTTGCAGTCCGTCCGCGAGCGCGGCGAACGCTTCGGGCTGGCAAAAAGGCTCACCGCCTGTGAAAGTTACGCCATCGGTGAGTTTATATTCGCTCACCAACTTGACAATTTTTTCGGTTTTATAAGACTTTCCACCGCCGAAATCGTGGGTGTGCGGATTGTGGCAACCGGCGCAGTTATGCGGGCAACCCTGTGCAAAAATCGCAAAACGATAACCGGGACCGTCTACAATTGATTCGGGGACAATCCCCGCGAGTCTAATGTTCATTTTTTTATTTTATATCGCCAAACTTTACAAAAAAGTGACACAAAATTTGCGGCATGGGATACACCTTTCTCTACTATTTTCCTTACTATTTATTAATGTTTTTCACGTTTTCGCCAACGTAATTATGACAACTTGCGGGCGGGCGAAAACTCGCGGAACATACTCGCCGGTGCCTCTACTGACAAAAACCGGAACCCCATCTGCCGACTCCGAAAAACCCGCGCGGAAGCGTTGTCCGTGGGCAGAAACTCGCTTTGTGAAAGTGAAATAAGGCGCCCAGAGACCGAAAAAAGTTGCCTGCCCGCCGTGGGTGTGCCCGCTCAGAATTAAGTCGATGCCGACTGTGTTTTGCGACATTGAAAGGTCGGGATTGTGAGAAATCAGCAACACAAAATCACTATTACGTGAAGTTTTTATTGCGGAAATGACACTTGCGCCACGGTGAAAATCTTGCACTCCGGCAAGGAAAAAAGTGTCACTAATGTACATTCCGGTGTTCGGTAAAGGCGTAATTCCAAAGTCGTGCATCGCCTCAAAAAGTGGGCGCGGATAGTCGTGATTTCCGTCAACTCCGAAGATTCCGTCGGCTGTTTTTACACTTGAAAGTATCTCAATTTGAGCGCTCATTTCGGCCACATAATTATTCGCCATCGACATTGAATAATCGCCGCCAAGTAGCATTAAATCAAGGTTTTCAGCGTTCAACATTTCAACAATATTTGTCAACTTTGTAGGCGTAATAAAATGCGTGTCAGTGATAAAAGCGATTTTATAACCGTCTATTTCATCAGTTACATTTTCGGAGCAAAAAGTTAATCTTTTGTACTGGATTATGCGGTCAAAAGTCAGCATGTGAATGATATGAATCGCGGCAATTAATGCAAAACCATAGAAAATAATTCGTATAATTAACTTTATTTTTTTACGAGGCTTTTTAGGCTCTGTGGTGTTACTGTTCTGCGTTTTTTTCATCATAAAATTTCTCCAAAAACCAGACGTTTTTTACTTCAAATTCCTCACCTTTCAAGTAGTCTAAAATACCCGCAGAAGTTGCAAAGTCGAACCTTAATTTATAGCTGTAAAGTGCCTGAAAACGGTAAGTTTTTGAGGGCTTCCCATACTTGCCGTCCCCGAGTAGCGAATGTCCAATAAAAGCAAGGTGGGCGCGGATTTGGTGGGTGCGACCTGTCAGCAGATTGACCTCTAAAAGTGATATATTCTCCTGCTCGTGCAAAACCCTGTAAGCGGTTTGAATTGACTTGGAAGCGGGCGTCTTTTTGTGTGTGATTTTAACTCGATTTTGCGCGGGAAATTTTTGCAAAAACGCAGTAAGTGTATCCGATTTTTTTGGCAATTTTCCGTGGACTAAACAGAGGTAAAGTTTTGTCAGTTCTCGTGCTTTTAATTTCTCCGCAATTATACGTAAAGTTTCCGCGTTTTTTGCGGCGATGACAATGCCGCCGGTGTTGCGGTCAATGCGATTGCAGAGTGACGGGCGAAAAGAAAATTCGGCTTCGGGGCGAAATTCACCTTTGTCGGTAAGATATTGCAAAACCCGATTAATCAGCGTGTCAAGCGAGTTTTCGTTGTCCTCATGAACCGGCAAACCGGGAGGCTTGTCCAAAATTATGAGGTTATTATCTTCGTAAATTATGTTAAGTTCGCGAGGAATATTGTATGAAAAAAGTTCACGTTTGTATGTCAAATATTCGTCTAAATATAGACGAAGCGTGTCGCCTTCTTGAAGATATTGCTCGGCGCGAACGCGCTTACCGTTTAGCTTTATGCGGTTTTTACGGAGCGCACTTCTTATAATTCCCTGCGTCAATTCGGGGAAAGATTTACTTAAAAATCTATCAAGTCTTTGCCCCGAATCGTTTGAATTAATTACTATTTCTTTCATCATTTTTGAATCCGCAAAAAGCCTAAACTCTCAAAGTGAGAGCAGGCACGGTGAAAAAAATCATTGGAATTTAGACAGTCGGTTGTCGCCGCGGGGAGGGCTTTTTTGGCTTTAACAAAGGCTTCGGCGTGCGCTCCATCGTCGCCGCCCATGAACCAAATTTGATTTTTCCACGTACCGAAACTTAAATTTAAGACATATGCTTTTTTCATTTTTTAGACATTCCCTTTCTAAAATAAACTTGAATTATTTACCGTTTTTACCACCTAATTTAGACAATCTTGCGCCTGATAAAATGTTAGTTTCAAATGAAAAGTTGACATTTTTATTTTCGCGTTCGCGCTTCAATGCAAGGTTTATGAGTTTGTCAAGTAACGCGGGATATTTGATTCCGACCGGCTCCCACAAGTAATACGCCAAGCTCCCGGGGACGGTGTTTATCTCGTTGTAAAACAATTCGCCGGTTGAATTATTGTAGAGAAAATCGACTCGCGCAACCCCACTACAGCCGAGAATTTTGAATGATTCAATTGCAATTTTGCGTATTTTTTCACGCAGTTCAGTCGGAATTTCCGCAGGGATTTTTCGGCTCAGTGAGGCCATTCCCGAGGATTTGTCAAGTTGCGATTTACCTTTTGCGGAGTTGCTCAAATACTTGTCTTTGTAGCTTAAAATTTCATCGCCCGCAAGCGGTTCTTCGCACTCGCTCGCGACTGCTTCATCGCAGTCGCCGAGGACGGCGACGTTAACTTCGCGCAGGTTTTGGACGGCAGTTTCAATAATAATTTCATGTGCAAAAAGGAAAGCGTGTTCAATGGAATCGGCCGCTTCTGACTGGGTTTGCGCGATTTTTATACCCACGCTTGAACCCAAATTAATCGGCTTAATTACAGTAGGAAAACCAACTTTTTCTGCTATTAACTTGACAATTTTTTCGGTGTCACTAAAGTAATCTTTGCTCGTAATTTTTATACAATTGAGCACGGGAATTCCCTCGTTTTTGAGCAGGATTTTTTGCACATATTTGTTCATTCCGCAGGCCGCAGAAAGCACATTACAACCGACAAAAGGCACTCCGAGAAATTGCAGTAAACCCTGAAAAACACCGTCCTCCATTGTGGTTCCGTGGCCTAAAGGAAACGCGATGTCAATTTCGCTGATGACTTTTTTTCCGAAACGTGAGGGGTATTTCACGAGCAGAATTTTCTCACCTTCACGCACGGGAATCACGCGTATACTTTGCCGAATTAGGTTCGGAATGTCGGTATAATACTCGATTTTTCCAGCCAAAATCCCGGTGTACATGCAGTTATTTTTGTCAATGTAGACGGGAATTATTTCATACTTTTCATTGTCAAGTGACTTGACTGCTTGCAGTGCGGTGATGACGGAAACCTCGTGTTCAACGCTCTTTCCGCCGAAAAATACTGCTAATTTTATCTTCAAAAAATATCACTCCAATCTTAATAATTATCCGGTAAATCGTTTTCCAAAAGTATCACTTTTCTCTTATCGGAATTGTAATTATTTACGAAATCTAATCCGTCAAGTAGGTTCTTGAAAACGTGGATTTTGTCAGTGGGGAAGCCGCTTTCTACGAGGCCGGCTTTAATCGGAATTGCTTGCTTTTCATTAATTAAAACTGCGAAATCGCAGCAGTTTTTTGCGTACTCGCCGAGCTCTTTGTTAAGCTCAAATTCTTTCTCGCCGAGCGCGACCATTCCGGGGGTTACTAAAAACCGCAAAAACCGCTCACCGTCAAAGTTTTTCAGCACGTCGAGTGCGGCTTTCGCGCCGACCGGATTGGAATTAAACGCGTCGTCAATAATTATATTTTCGCCTTTATTTATAATTTGCAGGCGGTGTTCGACCGGCTCAATCCGCTTGACAAGCCGAATTAGGTCGTTCATTTCAACTCCGAGAGTGTGCGCGACTGCAATCGCTCCCGTTAGATTTTGCACGTTGTGCGCGCCGAGCAATCGCGTGGAAAACCGCGCGGTTGCGCCGTTTGGAGCGGTTACAGTGAAGTCGGTACCTTTGTCGGAAACGGTGATTTCATCGGCGCGAAAATCTCTCGCGTTCTCGGACAAACCGTAGCGAATTATTTTTTTGTCAAGTTCACGTTCCCTAATAAATTCGTTGTCGTAATTCAGAAAAACCAAGCCGTTATCGGGGTTTATGCAGTTCGCAATCTCGAATTTCTCACTGATAATATTTTCTAAACTGCCCATAGTTTCCAAATGTTGCGGCCCGATTGAAGTGAGAATTGAGTGTTTTGGTTGCACTATTTGACACAGCTCGGCGATGTCTCCGAGCCACATTAGGCCCATTTCGCAGATGAAAATTTCATGGGTTGCTTTGAGTTGATTTCTGATGGTTTTGACGACGCCCATCGTGGTATTGAAACTCGCGGGTGTCATTAAAGTGTTGAATTTTTCGGACAGTAGTGACGTCAAAAAATACTTAGTTGAAGTCTTCCCGTAACTGCCTGTAATGCCGATTGTGACTAAGTTTGCGTGGGATTTCATAATCCTTTTCGCATCATTAATGTACCTTAAATTGATTAACTTTTCTATTGGCGTGTTGATGAAATTTGCAAGCAGTGGCAAAAAAAGTGACAGAAATGGAACGAACGGAAAAATGAATAGCGCGTAGTCGAAAAAAAGTATTAAAATTGCTCCCGCTGATAAGTAGATTAAGCCGCTTGTAATGCACATTCGCAGTACGCGGGGAGTGAAAACTAACTTCTTTTTCGCCTTGGTTTTGCCGACTGCGAAAAACACTACGCCGAGCACCAAAATCGCGATTAACACTAACAAAAGCAGGATTATTACCAACCCGAACCACGGCGCGTGGGCGTGTTCGTTGCCGTCTATCAGTAAATTCGCGACTAACAAAAACGCTAAAGCCGCAAACGGCGCGATTAGATTCAGCGCGAGCCACTTCATGTTTTGCCGATACCACTTGAATTGGGCGGGAAATTTGTACATGTTCAGCTGAAACATGTGCATTGAGCGGCGGAAATAGACGAACGAGCAGGCGGCGAGTGCGACAAAAAGTGGCGATAACATAATATAACCAATAAATTCAAACATCATCTACCCCCAAATACAACTCCGCAATCTTGTAAAACCGCTCCGGTTGGTCCAAAAAGGCGTAGTGGCCGGCATTTTTGATTACCGCGAGGCCGGCGTCGGGCATCAGCTTTTCCATGAGGTGGCCGTCCGAAAGCGGCGTTGAGCCGTCGTTTTCGCCCCAAATCAGCAGTACCGACTGCGAAACTTTCGGCAACAGCGGCGTTAAATCCTCATTGACTATCTTCACAAGACACCTTCGCATCATCGGCGAAGCCGCTCTGTAATCGGCAGAACCGCTCCTGCTCTGCAATTTTTCGAGCAATTTCGGGAAAGGCTTGATGAAGACCTTGCCGATTTTGAAGACAGCGGTTTTGAGCTGTTGTGATGCGGTTTTGCGGGGCATTACCCCCGCCGCCCCCGTGAAAATTATCTTTTCGGGAGAAATTTCAAGCGCGGAACTCGCCAAAAGCTTGATTGCAATGCGGCAACCAAGGCTGTGACCCAAGACAACGCACGGCTTCACGCCTGTTTCAAGGCAGAACGCCCGCAAAAACTCGGCGTACTCGCCCACGCCCCACGGCTCGACAGGCTCCGGACTTTGCCCGAACCCGGGCAGGTCCGGGATTACGACGCGGTAATTCGCGGACAGCCGCTTGATAAGCTCGGCGTAAGTCGCGCCGCTGCAACCCCAACCGTGCAGAATCAGCAGGACAGGGTTATCCGAATTGCCCGCCTCGGTATAAAAGACCTTCAAACCGTTGATTTCTACAAACAAAACCGCTCCGCTCCCTCAGTGAATAGTTAAAAATTAACAATGTGTTAAAATTGCCCACTAAAATAATTATAGCATTTTTAAGATATATATGTCAAGCAGAAAAAAAGTTGCAAAAAGACTTGAAAAAGTATTTTTTATTTGGTATAATTGTAGTATCTACGCTCAAAGACATCTATCATATAAGGAAAGGTCAATAATAGCTATGAATACTTTTAATACAAAGGGAAGAATCCCCGCCACGGACATTGCGAAACTGGCGGTTTTGGCGATAATTCTGGGGGTCATGCTGTTTTTTACGACGGTCAACCCTGTGCCGGGGCATGGCGAAATTGTAAGCACGTCGGCGTCAATGCGGGGGGAAGTGCTTTACAATGCCTCCCGCGGGCATGACTACCTCAAGGACCAGTTCCTGCTCGACGGGGAGTGGGAATTTTACCCGAACCAGCTCTTGTACCCCGAAGATTTCGCGAATGCGCCCGCCGCCGTGTCCTACGTGAAATTCCCGCACTACTGGAAGGACGACCCGGGCAATTTCCCCGACGGCACCGGTTACGCTACATACCGCATGATTTTCAACACGCCCCCCGGGATTACCGACCTCGGCGTACGCGCACCGGCTCAACACGGGGCTTACAGGCTGTTCTTGAACGGCCACAAAGTCGCCGAAGCGGGCAATGTGTCCGAAAATATTGACGAGCATTATTTTGCAATGCTCGGGAAAACAGGCTTTGTCTCCCAAATCGACACCACTCGATACGAGATAATCATACAAATTCAAGGCTACAACCACCTGAACAGCGGTCTGACCGAGACAATCATCGTCGGTTCGCACGAGGCTATTAACAAATACCATGATGCTTTAGTTGTTTTGACGGGTATGTTCGTTGGTTTGTGTATGTTGTTGATATATTACTTTCTGCTTTTGTATATTCTTAACCCCGACAAGAAGAAGTACCTCAATTTTGCACTCGTCTCGCTGTGTTGCTTGTATACAGTGCTGACTTTCTGCGGCGACAACGCGGCTTATCTGCTCGCCCCGACAATCAGCCCCACTTTAATCTACAAACTCCAGTTCATCGCCTTCATCATGAGCTCGTACTTTGCAACCGCCCACATTGTTCACCCGCATTTCAGGTTCAAGAACGCCGCAAGCCTCGGCAGGGGGTACCCGGTGGGGTACTGCGTGTTTATTGCACTGTTGACCCCGTATCAGATTAGCTCAATGGCGACGGTTTTAACCCTGTTTGCGACTTTGTACGTCTTCGTCGCCACAGGTATTTGCTTCACCAATTTGCTCAAAAGCAAGGCGCTCCGAAGCCGCTATGCAACGACCGAGTTTATCGCACTTGCCGCATTAATCATCGGCACAGTCGTAAACCGATTGGGGTTCACCCCGATTTACGGCTTTAATTTCATGCCGTCCGCCATGTTGCTGTTCTGCTTTATACAAATCTATGTTCTTTCGGAGTTTTACAAGAGCAATGAGAAAGACTTGGTTAAGGTCACGAAACAGCTTGAAAAGCGAGTTTCCGAGCGGACCGCCGCCTTGGCGGACAGCCACAGGCGTATTCAGTCGGCGAACGACTTCAAGGCGGAATTTCTCGCCCGCATGAGCAGGGAGCTTCGCACGCCGATGAACGCCATTGTGGGCATGAGCGACTTGTTCGACACAGGCAGTTTGAACGAGACACAAAAGGGCTATTTCAGGGACATTCGGGAGTCGTCGTACTCGTTGCTCGGCTTGATTAACGATATTATGGACTTCTCGAAAATCGAGGCCGACCGCCTTGAATTGGCGCAGAATCATTTCAAATTCGACAGTTTCTTTGAGAATATCTGTTCCGCCGCAAATTACGCGGCTACTAAGAAAGACTTGAAGTTTGAGTATACCAAAGGCGAGGGTATTCCCGACGTGATACTCAGCGATGAGGGGCGGATGAAGCAGGTCATCGCGAATATTATCAGCAATGCCGTGAAGTATACCCTTGAGGGGTCAATTAAGTTGGAGGTGCGGGCGACGGGTAAGCCCGAGAACCCCGAATCCATGCTCCTTTTCACCATTAGTGATACAGGCGTGGGGATTGACAAGGAGGCTTTGCCGCGGCTGTTCAGCGCGTTCACAAACCCCGACTCCATCAAGCCGCAACACCGCATGATTGCGGGGACCGGGCTTGGCATGTCGATTTGCAAGAAGTTGACCGATGCCCTCGGCGGCAAGCTTGAAGCCGCGAGTGAGCTTGGCAAGGGCAGCGTTTTCAAGGCCTATTTCCCGCTCAACAAGGGCGACCCCGCACAAGTCACCGAGGGAACGGCGACTGAGAAGATTTTCGCCCATAATGCCCGTGTGCTTTTGGTTGAGGATAACAGCATTAACGTGACGATTGCGCTGGGGATTTTGGCGGCGCACGATATTGCACCCGATATTGCAAAGGACGGCTACCGTGCTTTGGAAATGGTGAAAGAAAAGGATTACGACTTGATTTTCATGGACCAGTTTATGCCCGGCATGGACGGAATCGAAGCGACGGTGAAAATCCGCGAAATGGGCGGCAAATACGCCGAAGTGCCGATAGTCGCCATGACCTCGAACATCACGGTCGGGGCGCGGGACATGATGATTTTCAAGGGCATGAACGACTACTTGGCGAAGCCGGTTGACCGCAACGCACTCAACAACGTCCTGATTAAGTGGTTGCCGCACGGCAAGATTACCTCTGCAATGGGGAATTTCGTGACTGCAAAGGAGACCCTCCTTGAGGGATTGCCGCATGAATTAGTCGCGATTACCGACCTCAATTGCTCCGACGCACTCAAAAACATGAAAGGCAACCTAAGCATTTACACCAAGTTGCTCAATCAGCTTGCCGCCGAGACCGAGGGCTACATTCAGAGCCTTGACGAGTATTTGGGCAAGGGCGACGGGTATAATTACCGCATTGTCATCAACGGCTTGAAAAATTTGCTGTACAGTGTCGGCGCGAAAAGTTGCGGCGATAGCGCGGCGCAGTTGGAAAAGGCCGCCGAGGACGGCGACTTGGATTTCTGCACCGGCAAGCATAAGGATTTCGCCGAGAGCTTGAATTGGTTGTCGCAGAGGATTGGGTTGGCGATGCCGGGGCAGAAGTGAGAAAATAAAACCGGAAAGGAATTAAACCCATGAAAAAATTTAGGGTCTCGACAAGATTAGAGAGGATTATCTCTAAAATCTTTCAATAAAAGTTGATATAAATCGTTTCCACGATTATTAACCCGAAATTCCGTTTCTTTGAGATAAAAAACAAATTTATCTTTCGGAATTCCCTTAAATTTAACAAGCCGATGTTTTGCATAACCCCAAAAACTTTCAATGCCGTTAATGTGTCGCCCATCGCCTTTTGAAAACTCATTTTCTCCATGATAAACGCGAAAATGTTTTTCAAAACCGAGATCAACCAAGCCATCGTAGCCACGCCAACCATCGGTGTGAATTGCACTTCCAATGTTGGCGCGACCCCTGATAATCGCCGATAGAGTCGCACTTTTCACGTCCGGGACAATTTCTGTATAAACTTTTCCGTCTCTTTTATAAAGCCCGAAAACTATTGTTTTTGACCCGGCGCCCCGACCTCGTTTTCCGCGAACACGGCGAGGTCCGAAATAACTTTCGTCAGCTTCAAATTCTTCTTTTTCAGGCTCAACAGGCGAAGAATTTATGCTTATTTCAAAAATTCTGTTTCGTATTTTTGCAAAAATAATATTGACAGAATTACGGCTGATGTGAGTTATTTCGGCAACTTGTGTCGCTGTTAAATCAAGCAAAAACAAGCGTAATATCTCTCTGAATTTCGCTTCTGAAATTTTTGAACGGTAAATATACTTGTTTTTCATAAGTCTTAACCTCGATTAGAGTATATCACATTACTCTAATCTTGTCAAGACCCAAATTTATTTCACTACTTATAACAGTAGCAATGCTACTCGCAATGTCGGCGATAACAGCGGCGGCAAACGACCCGAATGATTTTACAATATTTTCGGGTACTCTCACCGCTTACAAAGGCACAGATGAAGTCGTCACAATCCCCGACAACGTGACGGCTATAGGTGACAGAGCGTTTCAAAGAAATAATACCTTAAAGAGTGTAATTATCCCCGGTAGCGTTTTGAGTATAGGCGATGACGCGTTTTATAGTTGCAAAAGCCTTGATAGCATAATAATCCCCGATAGTGTTGAAAGCATAGGCAATAAGGCGTTTATGGATTGTAGCGACCTCGAAAGCGTTGTTATCGGTAGCGGCGTTGAAACCATAGGCAATGATGCGTTTCTAAATTGCGAAGACCTCGAAAGCGTTACATTCAAAGGCGAGGTGCCGCCTACTTTCGGTACAGGGGTTTTCGCCGGCACACACTCCCTCAAGACCATATACGTCCCCAAAGGCGCGACTGCGGCGTATGTCGGGTTGGGAAGTTATACTATTGTTGAAATGTGCATGGTTTGCGAGGAAATCCCCTGCGTTTGCGCTGATTTCACAATCGTAGACGGCGTTCTCACCGCCTACACAGGCGCAGGCGGCGATATAATTATCCCGAAAGGCGTGACGGCTATAGGCGATAGTGTGTTTCGGAATAATTCCACGATAACGGGCGTTGTTATCCCCGACAGCGTTAAAAGTATAGGCGCGATTGCGTTCGGGGTCTGTTCAAACCTCAAAAGCGTTGTTATCGGAAATGGCGTCGGGAGTATAGGCAATTATGCGTTTCAGAATTGCGAAAACCTTGAAAGCGTTGTTATCGGGAACAACGTCGAGAGTATAAGCAATTATGCGTTTCAGAATTGCGAAAACCTTGAAAGCGTTGTTATCGGGAACAACGTCGAGAGTATAAGCAATTATGCGTTTCAGAATTGCACAAACCTTGAAAGCGTTGTTATCGGAAACGGCGTTAAAACTATAGGCGAGTATGCGTTTCAGAATTGCACAAGCATGACAAGCGTTGTTATCGCGAATAACGTCGAGAGTATAGGCGAATCTGCGTTCTTTGGTTGCTCAAATATGACAAGCGTAATTTTCCCCGAAAGTGTTACTTCAATAGGCGCTACCGCGTTTTTCAATTGCACAAATCTCAAAAGCCTTACTTTTCAATCCGCAACCCCTCCCACCACAATAGGCGTAAATGCGTTTTCGTATTTTGTTTCTCCGAGTGTTATCCCGATAGAAGGGATTACCGTATACGTCCCCATAACCTCTAAAGCGTTGTATGAGGGTGTGTCGCGACTTAGCAGTTATGATATTATTTGCATACTCTGCAAGGAAGACCCCTGCGTTTGCGATGATTTTGAAATCGATACAGACGGCGTTCTCACCGAATATAAAGGCACAGATACAGCGGTCACAATCCCGAAAGGGGTTAGGGCTATAGGCTATCAGGCGTTTTGGAAAAATACTACCATAAAGAGCGTTATTATCCACGACAGCGTTTTGAGCATAGGCGATGCTGCGTTTAACGGTTGCACAGGCATGACAAGCGTTGTTATCGGGAATGGCGTTAAGACTATAGGTGAGTATGCGTTTCGGGATTGCTCAAGCCTTGAAAGCGTAATTATCCCCGACAGCGTTGAGAGCATAGGCGATAATGCGTTTATGAATTGCGTAAACATGACAAGCGTTGTTATCGGGAATAATGTCGAGAGCATAGGCAATAGTGCGTTTCACGGTTGCACAAGCCTTAAAAATGTAATTATCCCCGACAGCGTTAAAACCATAGAAAGTGGAATGTTTAACGGTTGCACAGACCTTGAAAGCGTTGTTATTGGGAGCGGCGTTGAAAGTATAGGCTATAGAGCGTTTTGGGATTGCACAAAACTCGAAACTGTAACATTCATGGGCATAACGCCGCCTACTTTCCCTTATGCTGAAGTGTTTCCCTGTGTCACAGGCGTAACCGTATATATCCCCATAGGCACGAAAGCGGCGTATGAAGCTATTGAACAGTTGCAAGGTTTTGATATTATTGTATTGTGCTTAGACCACAGTTTCACGACTTACACAGACGACACCGCGACTTGCACAGTAGCGGGAATAGAAACAGCGACTTGTGACTACGCCGACTGCGCCGTAACAGACGAACGCGCAACCTCGGCGCTCGGGCATGATTTCCAAGATTACATACCCGATAATAACGCAAGTTGCCTGCAAGACGGCACGGAAACTGCAATTTGCGAGCGCGAAGACTGCACCGAAGAAGACGTGCAAATTATAGCGAATTCGATGTTACCGCACGTCAAAAATGACAATCACTGCACAAAATGCGTACTCTGCGGGAATACCGTTTTTGCACGCTCTTGCACGGAAGATGAGCCTTGCGAACGGCACGCCACCGTCCCGCCTACCGGGCTTGGGGATGTGCGGGGGTTTGGTGTGGTTGCGGTTGTACTGGTTGGCGTTTCTGCGGGGTTGTGGGGTTATTCACGGCGCAGACGCGCATAAATAATAATGCAGAATGCAAAATGCAGAAATAAATAAAATTAAAAGGCAGTGTTCCGTCGGAATACTGCCTTAAAAATTAAATAATTTCTGCATTCTGCATTGTCATTTCTGCATTCATTCCACCAACGCCTTCACAAAAAAATTGTTAAAATTCTCCAATTCATCATAAAACACAGCATGTGCGGAGTTTTTGAGGGAGAACAGGACTGAGCCGCATATTTCCTTGTGCTGAATATCGGTTACGGCGGGCGGGACGACTGTGTCCTTCTCGCCTCTTATTATGAAAACAGGCACGGTTATGCACTTTAGGTCTTCTGTGCAATCCTCGTCGCGCAGGGAGATTAGGGCTTTTATTGTGCCTATTCCCGATGCGGATTCGGCAATTGAGATGAACCAGTCTTTGAGCGGGCGGCTGTGCGGATTTGCGAAGAGTTTCTCGTCTGCGAAAGTCTTGCTGAGGGCGGGGCGGTCGAGGGTGGCTTGTTCAATCATGTTGTCAATGTCGCGCTTGTTGACACCGTATGGGAAGCCGATGGATTTTGTGAAACGCGGGGTGGCGGCGGCGAGGAGGATTACTTTTTTGATGGCACGCGCACCGAATAATCGCAGGTATCGCAACGCCACCGCGCCGCCCATTGAGAAGCCGACGAGTGACACACAGGACAAGGCCAGCGACTTAATCACGGCATGAACGTCCCGCGCCATTTGGTTGTAATCGTAGCCGCAAGCGGGGCTGTCGGACGCGCCGAACCCGCGAAAATCCATAGCGACCACGTGATACCCCAACTCGACCAATAAATTAATCTGATACTCGAAAATCTTGTGCGACAACGGCCAGCCATGCAGGAGCAGAACCGTGTCCCCGCCGCACTCGCGGTTGTATTCAAAGACGGCGATTTTGACCCCGCCGGAATTAACGTAAACCATAAAAAATACCTCATTTCAGCAAAAATTATTATATTCTATGCGAAAAATGCAAATTTTGCATATTGAAAATTTGCGAATAAAACCGCTGAATTGAGCGAAAAATAAAATAAAAAGGAGAAATATGAAGTTATGAAAAGAACATCTTATTTAAGTACGATTTTGTTTATAATTTCGGCGTGGTTCGGCATATTCTTTTTTTGGACTTTCATCGAGTTCAATAATCAGCTTCGGAACCTGTTCGCGGGCGGGTTGCGGTTTCGCGGTAACGAGTTTGAGGTCGTCGGGTACTATATGAATAATTGCGCGCCGTATGCGTTTTATGCGATTATTACGGGCCTGCTCGGCTGGGCGTTGCTTCGGATAAGGCGCGGGAGGGCTGCGGAGGCGGTTTGTGCGGAGCATCGGGGGGATTTTCCGGTTGTGCAGGGGGAGCATGAGTGTCGTGAGCAGGGTGAGCAGAGTGAGCATTTTGATAGTGCGAGTTTGTAAGGGGAAACGCCGCTTAATAGCCGCCCGTTCAGTTTCATTTAATTATGAAAAAGACGTGCGGCTATTAAAACTTTGCTAAAGCAAAGTTTTCTTACGTCATGAGGGAGATAAGGCGGCGTT
>WRMK01000042.1 GCA_009777155.1 Oscillospiraceae bacterium | reverse complement strand
GGGAGGGGGGCAAAAAAGCCCGGGAGCCGTACTTGCGAGACCCCACGCCGCCCATGAATTTCAGCGACGCCGAGCGCGATGAATATCCCGCCGACCTTACAAAAACTCACACCTTCACCTACACCCAATTCGAGGTAGAAAACCCTGCTGTACTGGTGTTTTGGCCCGATGTTATACTGCGCGATTTCGCGTTTGTGTCACTCGATGTCGCGGGGCATTATTACGATGAAAACGGCCAATTAATAATCGGCACGCAGGAAATTTTGTATACAATTGATGAGTTTTTGCCGGGTGAAGGATTCGTTTTGAACGTAGCATTTTCGCACTATCTAATTCCGCACGGCGCGATAATTTTCACAGACGAGCAGGGCGCGAAACAGCGCATGTTTATACGTCAGCACACCCGCGGCGGCTGTTACCCCGAATGGAGTTTGGAGTGGGCGAATGAATTTGAACAGCCCGTAAACCCGCTCGAATCGGGGCTTCACGCCGTGCTTGAAGAAGTTGTATTAGTAGAATTACCCGCCCAAAACATAACCGATGAACAACTCGCAGAACTAATTGCAAGCGGCGAAATCCCGCAGAATGTGACGAATTTGTACTTGTGGGGCAACCAAATCAGCGACGTTACGCCCATAAGCAACTTGACAAATTTAAGAAACTTGACACTCGGCGAAAATCAAATTACCGATATATCACCTTTGAGCGAGTTGACAAACTTGACACTTTTGGGGCTAAATAAAAACCCGATAAGTGATATATCGCCGCTTGGCCACTTGACAAACTTGACAAAATTGGGATTAGACGATGTTCAACTTGACAATTTATCACCACTTGTCAACTTGACAAATCTGGAATATTTGAATTTGAGCGACACTCAAATTATCGATTTATCACCTTTGAGCGAGTTGACAAACTTGAATATTTTGAACTTGCGGGACAATCAAATCAGCGATATAACTGCACTTGAGGGCTTGAGTAATTTAGAGTCACTGGTTCTATGGGGCAATCAAATTAGTGACATTTCACCACTCGCCAACTTGACAAACTTGATAGGTTTGAGCCTGAACGGCAATAAAATCAGCGACATTTCGCCGCTTGCAAATTTGACAAATCTGGAGCATTTAGGTTTAAGCGATAATCAAATCAGCGACATTACACCCATAAGCAACTTGACAAACTTGACAAATTTATACCTGCAAATAAACCAAATCAGCGATGTGTCAACTTTGAGCGGGTTGTCAAGTTTGGAGTGGTTGGGTTTGTGGAGCAATCCCATTAGCAACGAGCAAATAGACGAGCTGCGAATTGCGTTGCCGGAGTGTAATATAGATTTTTGAAAGGACTTACATTATGAAAACAATTAAAATTTTGTTAGTTTTATGCTTTGTTTTGGCGTTCACTGCATGCTCAAACAATGAAACTTCACTTGCCAAAGAAACGCCACCGGAATTTCCCGATATAGACAATGAAACATTTTCAGAGCCTTCTAACACAGTTATCTCATCGGCTGAAGAATGGCGCGCCTACCTCGAATTCACCTCGCTCGATGACTTCTTAAACGCCTATTTAGCTATTAACGAAGGTCGGGAAATAGGGGAGTTTGTTCAGAGAGATTGGGTTGAAGATACTCGTAGAAGTTTTGAAAATGGAGCTGAAAAAGTAAATTTAATTGAGCTTGAAAATTTATATCTGCCGGTAGGTATTCCGGATAATTTTGCAATCCGCGGAATAACAATAACCGAAAACTATATAGCAATACGTTATTTACCCATGAATATCACAATATTTTCAAGAGATGAATTTTGGAGTAACCTTATTCAAAATCCAAGCTTTGAATTTGCGTTAACCAAAACGCATTTTGAAAATGTAATGGATGTTATTTTACAAGACAAGAATTTAACAAGAGAGGATTTAATTGATGGGAAGTATCTATTTAATTCACCAAACCTGTTTACTTGGGAAATAGACGGAATGCTCGCATCTCTTTACATTCCTCATATAAACCAAATCTCCACCGGAGAATATGAAATGTCTACCGGTCTTGATGGCGAAACAATGATTGTGGAAAACATTTCGGAAATGACACGATTTTTGGAAGTCGAAAAAATAGACTTAACCGATATAGCGCAGATTAGAGAGGTATTGAAAAATTGATTATCTCCGCTTCCCGCAGAACCGACATTCCCGCGTTCTATGCCGATTGGTTCACAAATCGGCTGAACGCGGGCTATTGCCTTGTGAAAAACCCGTTTAATCACGCGCAAATTAGACAAGTTTCGCTATTGCCGCGTGATGTTGACGGTATTGTTTTTTGGACAAAAAATGCCGCGCCGATTTTGCCCAAAATACCGCAACTTGACAAATTCAAGTTCTATTTCCAATACACCATAACGCCTTATCACAGCGACATCGAAAGCGGCCTCGCGGACAAGCAGAAAGTGATAATTCCGTCGTTTGTCAAACTCGCGGAAAACATAGGCAGGGAGCGGGTTATCTGGCGATACGACCCGATTATTATCACCGAAAGATATAATTTTCAGTATCACGTTGGTGGGTTTTCGCGACTGTGTGAATTACTCGCGGGAAGTACACAAAAATGCGTAATAAGTTTTGTCGTAAACTATAAATCCGCGGCGAAAAATCTAAGCGCGGTCGGCAGCAAAACATTAGATATTTCGGAAAAAGTTAAGTTAGTAAGTGAGCTTTTGAAGATTGCGAAAAGTCACGAAATTGAGCTTTGCGCGTGCTGTGAAATTCCCGAGTTGTATGAACTCGGAGTGAGCGAAATATCCTGTGTTGATGCGGGTTTGTTTGGTGTACAGTTTCCTCGCGATAAGCATCAACGCGAGGGGTGCAACTGCGTCAAAAGTGTTGACATCGGCGGGTATAATTCCTGCTTGAATGGGTGTAAATATTGCTATGCAAATCACGCGGGGGCGGAGGTGATAGGGCGTAATTATGCTAACCTTGAAAACCGCCCCGGGTTTTAAGGTTAGAGGGGATTGCGCTGTCGAAATATCGTGGAAATTAAAACTATACAAATTTTACGAAAGGAAAAAAATCATGACAAACTATACAATTATCACCACAACCTACCCCGATAAAGACTCCGCAAAACACACCGCAAAACTGCTCGTAGAGCGGAGTTTGGCGGCGTGTGTCCAGCTTTTGCCGATTGAAAGTGTATACACTTGGCAGGGTGAAATTTGCGATGAACGTGAAGTCAAGTTGTTGATTAAATCGAGGGCAGAATTATTTGACAAGATTGCTGAACTTATAAAAGAAAATCACACTTACGAAGTGCCTGAAATTGTGCAAATCCCGATTACAAGCGGCTCTACGGCGTATTTGGAGTGGATTGACGAGAGTACGCAGAAATTTGAAAACAAAACAAAGTACACTTACAAACCCGCTACACCTACCGAACTTGAATTAAAATGGGATAAAAATATTGCGAATTGACAAAAAAGACGTTCCCGTGAAATCGCAGTCGAACCGTCAAGACCCCCCACCCCTACATTTATAAATATACAAGCAACAGGACAATCCACGACCGACCGCGACCGTCCACCCCCCCCACCCCCACATTATTAAATACACCCCCAACCAGCAAAACCCACCCACCCGCCAAAAAAATTTCAAATTTTTCAAAAAAATTTTCAAAAAACACTTGACAAGAGCAAAAAAACATGTTAAACTACAGTTAGCACTCAAAGACCAAGAGTGCTAACACTCCGAGCAGACGAGTGCCAAAAGTTGATTCCGTATGCGCGGAGCGCGGTTGGAAACTCTCGAAAGGTCTGTCCCACGCCGCGCAAAGCCCGCTAAAGTTCTGCGAACAAAGGGCGGCATGGTGGCGAAAACTCCCAAAAAACCCACCCCACGCCGCACAAAACCCGCTAAAGTCACGCGAACAAAGGGCGGCATGGTGTCAAAACTCCCAAAAAACCCACCCCACGCCGCGCAAAACCCGCTAAAGCTATGCGAACAAAGGGCGGCACGGTGACAAAAACTCCCAAAAAACCCACCCCACACCCCACAAACCCCGAAAAACCGAGCAAACGAGTGCCAACAGGAGGCGAAAAATGATTGCAGAGCGAACCTTCAAAATCTTTGAAGCCATTGTTGACGAGTACATCCGCACGGGCGAACCCGTCGGCTCGAACGCGGTCAAGGATAAGCTCGGCTTCGCGGTGTCGAGCGCGACCATCCGCAACGAGATGGCGTCGCTCGGGGCGCAAGGGTACCTCGATTCGCCGCATACTTCGGCAGGCAGAGTCCCGACCGTCAAGGGCTACCGCTTCTACATCGAGCGCATGATGAACAGCCGCCCTCGCGAGTTGTCGGGGAGCGAGAAGGAAGAAATCGACCGCTTTTTCAGCGAAATCGGCGGCGAGGACGACCAAGTGCTGATTGAGAGCGCGTCCAACGCGCTGGCAACCCTGACCAATTGCGCGATTGTCTCGACCAATATGACGGCGCAGTTTTCGGTGATTACAAAAGTCGAGCTGATTCCAACCGGAAAGCGGGTTTACGTGCTTATGCTAATCACTTCGGAGGGGAATATCAAGAATCGGGTCTGCCGCCTGAGTTTCGATTTAACCGATGAGCAGATGAAATTCTTCACCGATTTCCTCAACGAGAATCTTGCCGGGCATAATGTCGGGAATATCTCGGAAGAATATATCGAGGGGCTTGCGGCCGCGCTCGGCAGTTACATGATGGCGCTTTCGCCGCTGCTCAAAGTCGTGGCGGACTTATCGCGAGAAGCCGCCGAAAAGCGGGTCTTACTGAAAGGCGAGACGAATCTGATTGCTCGTGAGGAACTGCAAAAGAACGAAATAATCTCGCTGCTCGAAAGCAGGAACGAGTTTTCCGAACTGCTTGACACTGCATTTTCGGGCATAAACGTAATGCTCGGCAAAGAGAAAGATACATTCGTGGTGGAAAATTCGAGCATAATCACGGGCAGCTTCAATAAGGGGAGCAAGCAAGCGGGCTCATTCGGGGTCATAGGGCCAATGCGGCTTGACTACAAAAAGATTATCCCCTACATCGAATACTTCGCAGATAAAGTCACGAACATGCTATCAATTACAGATGAGGAGGAAATTTAATGCAGAAATTATTTCTAATGCAGAAATAAGAATGCAGAATGCAGAAATAAGCAAATTACAACGCTTATTTCCGACGGAAAAACACAGATAAATTAAATTATTTCTGCATTTTGCATTCTGCATTATTATTTATTTAACGGAGGAGGAAAACGGAAATTGAAAAAGTCAGACAAAAACAACGGCGCAGAAACGGTAGAAAAAGATAATACTACAGTAGAACAGGAAGAAATTCAGGACATCGGGGAAGTAGACGAAACAGCAGAACCGGAAATCAAACTTTCGGAGACAGAAATACTTCAAGACCGCCTTTTGCGGGCAATGGCAGAGTATGACAATTACCGCAAACGCACTGCTAAAGAGCGGTTCGAGTTAGAGGGCGAGATTACCTCAAAGGTAATCACAAGCTTTTTGCCGTCGGTTGACAACTTAGAGCGGGCACTGCAAGCCGATTGCAAGGACGAGAATTACAAGAAAGGCATTGAGTTAATCTACAGCGGGTTTACCGCCGCATTGGAAAAGCTCGGTGTCGAAGAAATCACCGCAGAAGACTTCGACCCCGCCCTGCATCAAGCGGTACAGCACGTGGACAGCGATACGCTCGAAAGCGGCAAGGTCGCGGAAGTCTTCCAAAAAGGCTACAAAATCGGGAACAAGGTCATTAGGTTTGCAATGGTTGCAATAGTAAAATAAGCCTGTAGGGTCGGGCTTGCATGCCCGACCGCATGAAAACCATACCCAATTGCAAACAATGCCGTGATTAGATGGTCGGGCATGGAAGCCCGACCCTACAAAACAACATCGCAATAATTCAAAAATTAAAAACAAAACATTTAGAAAAGGAGAAATTAAAATGGCTAAAATAATCGGAATAGACCTCGGCACTACCAACTCGTGCGTGTCCGTCATCGAAGGCGGCGAGGCCACAGTTATCACCAACAGCGAGGGCGCGAGAACCACCCCGTCGGTAGTTGCGTTCACCAAAGACGGTGAGCGGCTCGTAGGGCAGCTTGCGAAGAATCAGGCGGTGACAAACCCCGACAAAACCGTCATGTCCATCAAACGCGAAATGGGCAGCGACCACAAAGTCAGCATTGACGGCAAAAAGTACACCCCGCAGGAAATCTCCGCAATGGTGTTACAGAAACTCAAAAGCGATGCGGAAGCCTACCTCGGGCATAAAGTCGGCGATGCGGTAATTACCGTACCGGCGTATTTTACCGACTCACAGCGGCAAGCCACAAAGGACGCAGGGCAGATTGCCGGCCTCAATGTTCACAGAATCATTAACGAGCCGACTGCGGCCGCTCTCGCCTACGGTATCGACAAGGAGCAGGAGCAGAAAATCATAGTCTACGACCTTGGCGGCGGTACTTTCGACGTTTCGATTATCGAAATCGGCGACGGTGTACAAGAAGTGCTTGCAACGGCGGGTAATAATCTGCTCGGCGGCGACGACTTCGACAAAAGAATCATGGATTATTTAATCGCCGAATTCAGAAAGTCGGACGGCGTGGATTTAAGCAAGGACAAATTCGCGATGCAACGGCTCAAAGACGAGGCCGAAAAGGCGAAGATAACCCTTTCGGGGGCGGCTTCGGTGGACGTAAACGTACCTTATATCACAGCCGACGCGAGCGGCCCTAAGCACATGAATATCCCGCTCACAAGGGCGAAATTCAACGAGTTGACGGCGGACTTGGTGGAAAAGACTATGGTTCCGCTCCGTCAAGCGGTCAGTGACTCCGGCTTGAAGGTCGGCGAGATTGACAAAATCCTGTTGGTGGGCGGTTCTACCCGAATCCCTGCTGTGCAAGATGCTGTAAAGAATTTTATCGGCAAAGAGCCGTTCAAGGGCATAAACCCCGACGAATGCGTGGCAATGGGCGCGGCGATTCAAGCGGGCGTGCTTAACAAGGAAGTCATGGGGATTCAATTGCTTGACGTTACGCCGCTGTCGCTCGGAATTGAGACTGCGGGCGGTGTCTGCACCCGCATGATTGACCGCAACACGACAATTCCCACCAAAAAGTCGCAGATTTACTCGACCTATTCCGACAATCAGCCGAGCGTTGATATTAATATCTTGCAAGGTGAGCGGGATTTCGCCGCCGACAATAAGTCAATCGGGCTGTTCAGGCTTGACGGGATTGCGCCCGCGCCGAGGGGTGTACCGCAGATTGAGGTGACATTTGACATTGACGCAAACGGCATAGTCAACGTAACCGCTAAAGATTTGGGCACGGGCAAGGTGCAAAATATTTCAATCACCGCGTCCTCCAACATGAGCAAGGACGACATCGACAAGGCGGTCAAGGAGGCGGAGGCCTTCGCCGATGAGGACAAAAAGCGCAAGGCAGACGTCGAGGCGCGCAACGAAGCCGACCAGATGGTTTATCAAATTGAGAAGTCGATGGCGGATTTCGGCGACAAGCTTACCGCCGAGGACAAAGAAAAGGTCGAGCCGAAGCTGAACGACTTGAAAGAGGCATTGAAAGGTACTGACATTGAGCCGATTAAAGCCGCCAAGGAAGAATTGCAGAAAGCGTTCCACGAGATAGCCGGCAGAATCTACCAAGAACAAGGTACAGCGCAGCAAGCCGACGTGAGCGGCGCGGGGAGTTCGGCTGATGATACCGTGAGCGGGGATAATGTGGTTGATGCGGATTTTCAGGAATAACTAAAGTTTCACGTAGGGTCGGGCGTTTACGCCCGACTGCTACAGTAAATTTGAGGGAAAAACAATGAAATACACCACCGAAGAAATAAAAGCAATCACTATCCCGATTGCCAAGCGATACGGCGTTAAGAAATTAGCGTTGTTCGGCTCGTACGCCCGCGGTGAAGCGGGCGAGGACAGCGATATTGATTTTTTGATAGACAAGGGCAGAATTATAGGCTGGGAATATTTCGGGTTCATAAATAATTTAGAGGACGATTTAGGGGTTCATGTTGACGTGCTGACTTATGACACGTTGAAACGTTCTCTCATCGCAGAAGCTGTTAATGACGAGGTGGTTTTATATGAAGAATAGAGACATCATGATTTTAAAGAAAATCACGCAGTATTGCGGTGAAATAGCCGAAACTATCGAAAGATTTGAATTAACTTTTGATATGTTTGATTCTGATATTGTTCCGAGATATACTATTTCAATGTGCATCTTACAAATAGGTGAATTAGCAAATAAGTTAACTCCGGAATTAAGAGCAACATATAATGAAGTGCCTTGGCGTGATATAATTTCAATGCGCCACAGAGCAGTTCATGATTATGAAAGTGTGGATATGGAAACGCTTTGGAATATTGTAACAAAAAATGTACCCGTATTGAAAAAGTATTGCGAAACTATTCTTGTGCAAATAGAAGAAAAAGAGGGCTAACTAATGGCAGACAAAAAAGATTACTACGAGGTCTTAGGGGTGCAGAAAAATGCGACCCCCGAGGAGATTAAAAAAGCCTATCGGAAGCTTGCCAAGCAGTACCACCCCGACAGCAACGACGCCCCCGAGGCCGAGGAAAAGTTCAAGCAGATTAACGAGGCAAATCAGGTCTTGTCCGATGCCCAGAAACGGCAGCGGTATGACCGCTTTGGCCATGCGGGAATCGACCCGAGCTACGGGGGCGGCGGCGGGAGCGGCGGCTTCGGTGGATTCGGCGGGTTCGGGGGGTTCAGCGGGGGCGACGGTATCGACCTCGGAGATATATTCGACTCGATTTTCGGGGGGGGCGGCGGCAGGGCGGCACAGGCGACCGGCCCGCGTCGTGGCTCGGATATTGCGGTCAGCCTTGACATAAATTTCATGGAGGCTTGCAAAGGGGTCAACCACGAGATTGAAATCAACCGCGCCGAAACTTGCGACACCTGCAACGGCAACGGTGCAAAACCCGGCACTGCGCCCAAAACTTGTACCGAATGTGGCGGGCGGGGGCAGATTCGCATACAACAGCGGACGATTATCGGCTCGATGTCCACCACTCAAACCTGCTCGCGGTGTCACGGCAAGGGCAAGATTATCGAAACACCTTGCACCACCTGCAACGGCGCGGGGCGTGTGCAAAAGCGCAAAAAGGTGTCGGTGGGTGTACCTGCGGGAATTGACGACGGGCAGACTTTGTCGGTTCGCGGCGAGGGCAACGCGGGTACAAACGGCGGCGGCAAAGGCGACCTCAACGTCCGCATTTCTGTACGCAAAGACCCGCTGTTCGAGCGCAGGGGGTTCGATATTCACTGCGATATACCGATTACTTACTCGCAGGCGGTGCTCGGCGCAGAGCTTGACGTGCCGACGATTGACGGCTCGGTGAAACTCACCGTCCCCGAAGGCACTCAGCCCGACACGGTTTTGCGGCTGAAAGGCAAAGGCGTGAAACGGCTGCAACGCGAGGGCCGCGGCGACCAGCTTGTCAAGGTCAGCCTCGAAGTCCCGCGCAATCTTTCCAAACAGCAGAAGGAGCATATAAAAAACCTCGAAGGGCTGTTCACCGAGAAGAATTTCGAGCGGCGTAAGAGGTTCGCGGATAGGTTTAGGGGGATGTTTAATTGAGGAAAGCGCGGCTTTAAGCCGCGCTTTTCTGTGCTTGAACCTTTAATTAATCATAGAAATAACGATATATAACTATGTTTTTCCATTCCTCGGTTTCGGTATATTCGATTGTATGCCAAGATACAAGCTCGTCATCTGCGTTATACTCAATTTCTTTTATTTTTCTTCCCTCGGCATCATATTCATACTCGTACCACCTCCAACCGGAAATAAATTTTATTTCATTTCCATGCGTGTCATATTCGTATTCGTCTTCGTATTCGTGATAAGCGCCTGTTTGAGTTTTCTTTTTTATTTTACCATCCGTATCGTATTCATAATCTATCCAATAAAAAACTATATAATCACCTGCCTCATAATCGAGCCAACGGCGATATGGTTCAGCTTCTACATAGTAAGTTTCCTTTGTTGTTTTGCCATTTATATCGTACTCGTAATCGCTATAAGAAATTGAATCATCGCTATTATAGATAGTTTCTTTTATCATATTGCCATTTATATCATACTCATAATCGCGCCAAGAACCAATAGAGCCATTCATTGAATAACGTGTGTGTTTTATCTTTCTACCATTTATATCATATTCATATGTATTAAAAGATTCAGGCGAACCATCTGCACTATATATTTGTACCTTAATGAGATTCCCATTTGCATCAAATTCATCTTCAGTCCACCAAATATATTCGGTTTTCATTTTCTTTTTTTCGTTATCATCATATTCAATTTCCCACCACCAATAAATTGAGCCGTCTTCGTTGTATAAGGTATATTTGGTTTCGTTTTGAGTATTATTAGGCGCGTATTCCCAAACGTGCCAGTAAGAAATTGAGCCGTCATTATAATAGTTGTAAGTATACCGGTTTACTTTAATTGTATTTGCATGAGCGCCAAACTCCTTAATTTCATCAATCAAACCATCTTCGTTGTACGAGGTCTGTTTTACCACATTCCCATTTATATCAAATTCATAATCCTTATCATCATCAAAATAAACTACATTCTGCGGAAAAACAAACGGAGAATAATCATCATCAAGCGGTAAAGGACGATTCAAGCTGAAAATTGAGATACTGTAGATAGAACCATCGGCGTTGTAACGAGTTACTTTTTTTATATCTTCTTCTTCATAACGTTCGATGTCTTGCCAATAATCAATCGAACCATCTCCGTTATACCTGGTTTCCTTTATTCTTATACCCTCAAAATTAAATTCGTAATCTTCCCAATAATCAATCGAACCATCTTCATTGTACCGGGTTTCTTTTATCATTCTGTCCCAAGTCTCATAATCGTAAACCCTTCCAATCGAGCCGTCTTCATTATACTGGGTTTCTTTTATTTTCTTGCCCTCAGAATCATATTCATAAGTGTTCCAACGATTAATCGAACCGTCTTCTTCGTAACTGATTGCTTTTATTTCATTTCCATCGGAATCATAATCGGAAACTAATAAAAAATCAAACGAACCATCGTCATTGTAGTAGTACGAAGTTTTTTTTATTCTATTTCCGTCAGAATCGTATTCGCAATCGCTACTCACCCAAATCGAACCATTTGTATAAAAAATATATTTTATTTGATTGCCCTCGGAATCGTAAACCTCGGAAATCGAGCCATCTTTATTATACTTGGTTGCATTTATTATATTCCCCTCAGAATCGAAATCGTAAACCCATGAAATCAAACCGTCTTCATCGTACTCGGTTTCGCTATATGTATTCGTATCAGGGTCGGGGAGGTCAATCGAATCGATTTCATCGACAACCCCAGAAGACGAATCACCGCACCCCGCAAGAAATCCCGCAACCATCGCAACAATAAGCAACACCAAAATAATCTTTTTCATTTAATAGCTCCTTAAAAATAAATTTAATAACCTAATTATACCATAAATTTCCTTTTAGTGCTATTAGCAAAATAACCAATATATATATATATATATATTGTGCAGTATGCACAAAAATCACCCCCCAACCATATCCGGCCGCTTCTCCCTCGTAACCCCCAACCGCTGTTCCTCCCGCCACTTCTCGATGTTGCCGTGATGCCCCGAAATCAGCACGTCGGGGACTTTCCTGTCCCGCCAAACCTCGGGCCGGGTGTACTTCGGTTCCTCAAGCAAGCCGCTGAAATGGCTCTCGTCGGTGTAGGCTTCCGGGCTTGGCAGAACGCCGTCTTGTAGCCTTGCGACTGCATCCGCGAGAATCAGCGCGGGCAATTCCCCGCCCGTGACGACATAATCGCCGACCGAAATTTCCTCAAACGCAAGCTCGTCCAACACCCGCCTGTCAACCCCCTCGTAGTGCCCACAGAGCAGGATTAGCCGCGGTTCGGCGGCGAGTTCTTTCACAAGGTTTTGGGTGAGCAGTTTACCTTGGGGGGACATGTAGATTAGGCGCGGCTTTGCGCCGTTTTGCAGGCCCAAAACACTCATGACACAGTCGTAAATCGGCTGTGCCTGCATAACCATGCCGAAGCCGCCGCCGTAGGCCTTGTCGTCAACGCGGCGGTGTTTATCGGTGGTAAAATCGCGGATATTGTGGCAATTTATCTGCACAAAACCGCCCGCCCGCGCCCTGCCGATAATGCTTTCGCTAAGATAATTCTCGCACATTTCCGGGAACAGTGTAAGTATATCAATCCTCATCATCAAATAAACCTTTCAGCGGGCGGATTAGGATTTTCCGCTCGTCTAATTTCACATCAATCAGCACTTCCGGGATTGCCGGGAAAAGCAGTTGCCCGCCGGCTTTGGTGCGTATACAATAGACATCGGTCGGCGCGGTTTGCAGTATTTCTTCGACGACACCGTAAACCTCACCGCTGTCCGCATTGCACACCTCAAGCCCCAACAAATCCTGTACAAACCAGACATTTTCATCGAGTTCCACATCATCACGGTCGATGTAAATCATCTCCCCCGACAACCGCTCCGCCTGCTCGATAGTGTCAACCCCCTCAATGCCGATCATTACCATGTTTTTGGCGACTCTGCAACCGCTGAGTTTCACAGGTTTTTTGTCGCTCCCGAGGTAGAGCGTGTCAAATTCTGCGGCTTCCTCGGGGTCGTCGCAGTAATACTTAGCCCGCATCTCGCCCTTTAGGCCGTGCGGTTTTGTGATTTCTAAAATTTCGAGATATTTCACTATTTTTCACCTTTCAGCGGTAGGGGATTGATAGTTTCGGGTTCCCCGGTTTTGTAGGGTTGATTGCCATGTTGCTCTCACCCCCGATAATTATAACACGATTCGGTCTATAAGTCAATAACGCATATTGACTTATGGGTCGAATTGTAGTATACTGAAAGTAGTAAATTATAGACAATTGCGAAACCTGCGGGCGAACGGAGTTCGCCCCTACATACTGCGCCTACATATTGTAGGGGGAGGGTTTGATGGACTTAGTGGGGGGCAGAGGGGGGTAGTAGGGGTACGGCGGGCGCAAATAACCGCACGCCCGCGTTCTACGCTTGATAAAGTCTAACCTTCTCGAGCCGAACCGTTATCACGTAGCACAAGCCCTATGCGAGTGCAGACTATTTATGTTGATGAAACTTGTCAAGTCGTGAACTTGTAAGGTCGCAATCGAGAAAGTGGAGTCTGAACAGCTTGTGTGGCGGGCTGGCGGTTATTTGCGCCCGCCGTACCCCTACTACCCCCCTCTGCCCCGACTGCCACTTCACACTCGTAAAAATTTTGCTGTATGTAGCGAGTTTCGCAATTGTCTAAGTAAATCAAACAAGGAGCAAACAAATGAAAACAAACAAATTAATCACGCTATTAATACTCACACTAACGCTCACGCTATTCGGCGGGTGCGGCGAAACTGCGGGCGTTGCGGAATTGACGACGCCAACTGCGGAAGTCACGGACATCGCGGATTCGGCAACCGCCGACACCGCCGACTCGGCAAGTGTGGAAATCGGCGACACCGGGGACTCGCCAAGTGTAACCCCCGCGAAATCGGCGACCGAAATTATTATCCTGCACACGAACGACATGCACGGGCGGGTGCTCGGCGATGACGAGGGCGTTATTGGCATTGACCGAATTGCGGCGCTCCATAAAAACACCCCCGATTCAATCCTGCTCGACGCGGGCGATGCCCTGCACGGCCTGCCGATTGCGACCCTGAGCCGTGGTGCGGACGTTGCCGCGTTGATGGCGGCGGCGGGGTATTCGGCGATGGCGGTGGGTAATCACGAGTTCAATTATGGGTGGGCGCGGCTGGCGGAGTTGCGCGAGATTGCGGGGTTTGCGTTTCTTGCGTCAAACGTAGTCACAGCCGAGGATAACGAGCCGTTTCTTGATGATACGGCGGTGATTGAAATTGGCGGCGTGAGAATCGGCTTGTTCGGGATTACAACCGAGTCGGCGGCGTTTTCGGTCATGCCCGATTACGTCCGTGGGCTTGGGTTTCAAGACCCTGTCACGACTGCGCGGGCGCGGGTCGAGCAGTTGCGGGGGCAGGGGGTCGATGTGGTTGTTGCGGTGACACATTCGGGGACGGAGGGCGACAAGGGTACTCTTTCAACACAGCTTGCCCGCGAAGTCCCCGAAATTGACATAATCATCGACGGCCACAGCCACACCGAATTACCGCAAGGCCTGACCGAGAGCGGCGTGCTGATTGCACAAACGAGCGGCCACGGCGGGTCTTTGGGCAGAATTGCGGTTACTGTTGAGAACGGCGCAGTGACCTCAAAAACCGCAACGCTGATTGACTTTGAGCAAGCGCAAAAAACTGCACCCGACCAAGCTGTCACGCTGAAACTGGCGGCAATATCGGAGGGCTTGGAGAGCCTGTTGAGCGAGGTGGTGGGTGAATCGCTTGACGAAATGTCGAGCGCGAGGTCGCCGGGTGTGCGGACACAGGAAATGCCACTCGGGAGCCTTGTCGCGGACGCTTACCGTGAGGCTTCAGGGGCTGAAATTGCCATTGCGAACGGCGGGGATATACGCGCCGATTTGCCGCAGGGAGCGGTCACAAAAGGCGATATAGTCAGCGTTTTGCCGTTCGGGAATACCCTGATGGTGAAAATAATCACGCCCGCATTGCTCAAAGAAATTCTCGAAAACGGGGTGAGCGGAATTGTCCTTGACGAGGACGGCAACATTGACGCCGAGCAATCGCCGCAGGGGCGGTTCTTGCAAGTGTCGGGGTTCAGCTTCGCGTATGACCCCGCAAAGCCGCCCGGGGAGCGGGTTGTTTCGATTGTCCTCGATGGCGGGATAAGCTTGGATTTGGACGACGACACCACGCAAATTACGCTTGCGGGTTCAAATTATGTCATGACGGGCGGCGATTATTTTGTCATGTTGACCGGGCTGGCGGTCGAGCGGGAGCTGGGGGCGGCTGATGAGGCGCTTGCTGAGTATGTGCGTGGGTGGTCGCCTGTTGGGGCGGGTGAACTCGGAAGAATTACAGTCGTAACAAGTTAGAAAATACCGCCCTCGCCGTGAACGGCGAGGGCGGTATTCGGTGGGGGTTTTGAGGATTTGTTGTGGGAGGGTGTACGGCGGGGGGTAGGGGTGCGGCGGCGCAAGAACCGCACGCCCGCGTTCTGCGCTTGATAAAGTTTAACTTTCTCGAGCCGAACCGTGAGTAAGTAGCACAAACCTTATGCCGAGTGCAGACTATTCAAGTAGCTGAAGCCTATTAAGTCGTGAACGTATAAAGTCGCAATCGAGGAAGTGGGATTTAAGCGGCTTGTGTGGCGGGCTGGCGGTTCTTGCGCCGCCGCACCCCTACCCCCCGCCGTACACCCCTACAGCTGTTCATCGCCCCTCAATTCCAACTCAAAAGCTCCTCATAAAGCCCAATATACAACTTCGCCGAAACGCTCCAGCTGAAATCCGCCTTCATTGCGCGAGTAACCAAATTGCTCCACGCCTTCTTGTCGTGATAGGCGTTACAAGCGCGCTCGATAGCGTTCAGCATGTCGCCGGCGTTGTAAGTGAGGAAAGTGAATCCGGTGCCGTTTTCATCGCCGCAGTCCACGATGCTGTCCTTCAAGCCGCCGGTTGCGCGGACAATCGGCACAGTCCCGTACCGCAGCGAAATCATCTGCGCCAAGCCGCACGGTTCGCTCTTGCTCGGCATCAAAAACATGTCCGCGCCCGCGTAAATCCGCTTTGCAAGGGCGGGAATATAGCCGCAAGTGAAGCTGACTTTATCGGGGTAGCGATAGTGCATATCGGTGAAAAACTTTTCATAATGAGTATCACCCGAGCCGAGTATAACGACTTTACAGCCCTTTTGGACTATGCCGTCGAAGACTTCCTTGACTAAATCGAAGCCTTTGTGGTCAACAAGGCGGGAGATTATGCCGATTACAGGCTCGTCGGTCTGGTCGGAATCGGGGGATTTCAATAAGCCAACTTCCTCAAGCAAGGCGGCTTTGCAAGCCTTTTTGCCCGCCTTTGACTTGAGCGAGAACTTCGCGGGTATGTCTTTGTCGGTTTGGGGGTTGTACATGTCGTAGTCGATGCCGTTGAGGAAGCCGCAGGTCTTGTATTTCTTGGTCTTGAGGATGCGGTCAAGCCCGTGCGCGAACCACGGGTCGAGGATTTCGAGGGCATAAGTCGGCGATACGGTTGTGACTTTATCGGCGACTTCGATTGCGCCTTTCATGAAATTGCAGTCGGAATCGTACTCGACAATGTTTTTCATGTGCCGCGGAATCGAAAGTATTTCTTCCAACAAATTCAAGCCATACTGCCCTTGATAGGCAATATTGTGAATCGTGAAGACGTTTCTGATGTTACGGAGCAGGTGATTATACTTATAGTATATTTGAAAATACACCGGAATCAAGGCGCACTGCCAGTCGTTCGAGTTGATAATGTCGGGCTGATAGTCAATGCGGGTGAGCATTTCGAGGACGGCGCGGGAGAAGAAGGCGTACCGCTCGGCATCGTCGTAGTAACCGTAAATCCCGAAGTCCCGCATAAAATAATACTCGTTGTCAAGGAAGTAGTACTTGACCCCGTCCAGCTCGTATGTAAAGACGCCGCAGTATTGCGTCCGCCAGCCGACGGGTATGTTAAAATTTGTCAAGAAGATGAACTTCTCGCGGTACTCGGGCTTGATAGTATTCTTGTAGAGCGGCATAACCACCGCACATTCGTGGCCCTCTTTGACCAAGGCTTTCGGCAGTGAACCCGCAACATCGGCAAGGCCGCCCGAAGCGGCAAAGGGTTGCGCCTCACTCGCAGCATACAATATTTTCATTTGGTTTTCCTCCATGATTCCTTATTAATTAAAGTATACCATATATTTCAAAAAAAGCAAGTCTTTTGAAATAAATATTTTTTTGGGACACAAGGCTTGATTTTTGTGGGAAAATTTGTTACAATGTAAGGCGTAAGCCGATTGCGAGACCCACGGGCGCGCAATGCGCGCCCCTACATGTGGCGGAGGTTTTCATGAGACTTGAGTGGGGGCAGAGGGGGGTAGTAGGGGTCTATGTCTGCGCCGCCGCTTTGAACCTGCACGAACCCGCCTTTGCACTTGCTGAAACTTAACTCTCTCGTGCCAAAGACTTTGTAGATGGAAGAACCCTTCATGGGGACAGACTTTTAATGTATAGCGAACCCATAAGTCGCCAAGGGGAAAGGTTGCTATCGATGTAGCGCGGGGTGAACGGTTTGTGTGGCGGGCGTGCGGTTCGTGCGGCGGCGCAGACATAGGCCCCTACTACCCCCCTCTGCCCCGACTGCCACCTCATACTTGCAAAAAT
>WRMK01000041.1 GCA_009777155.1 Oscillospiraceae bacterium | reverse complement strand
GTTTGATTAAAATAATGGCGGGTACAGTCCAAACCGAAATTTTCATTAAAGTCTCCGCAACCGATGATATAACATCATTAAGAGAATCTAAAAATACAGGACGTATTATCAATTCTCGAACACTCCAAATTGCAAAGAAAACAATGCAATAAATAACTATTTTTCCAATAGTCAGACTTCTTGTTTTTGTCATAAAATTACTCCAATCTCCAACCATTATCGCCATGATAAATCATAAGCTTGCTCATGCCACCGTCAATCGTGATATTCTCGCCGGTGATGAATCCCGCTTTGTCACTACACAAAAACAGCACCAACTCCGCAATATCAGCCGATTTTCCGACACGTCCGACAGGGTGTTGCGATTTGTCCTGCTCCGATAAATCGGCATTTTCCACATTCACCCACCCCGGACTAACACAGTTCACTCGTGCTTTTCCCGACAGGCTCACCGCCATCGAATGCGTGAGTGCGACAATGCCGCCTTTCGCCGCAGAATAAGCCTCGGTGTCGGGATGCGATTGGAACGCACAGGTCGAGGCGATGTTGACAATACTCGCATTTGGGGCGAGCAGATTGTTTCGCAACAACAGACTCGTCAAGTAAAACGGCGCGGTAACTCCCACACGCTGAACGTACTCGAAATCCTCATAGGAACAGCCCGAAAGCAGACCTCCACGACCGACACAAGCGTTGTTTATGAGGAAGTCAACAGGCTGTTTCAAAGTGCCGACAAATTCCTCAAGCACCGACTTTTCGGCAATGTCGCCTTGAAAAAACTGTGCGTTTTCGGGAGCATTGTCGGCAATATCAATCACCGTAACCGCCGCTCCCTCACGCAAGAACGCTTCGACAATTCGCCGCCCGATTCCGTTTGAACCGCCTGTAATAACAGCGTGTTTGTTTGTGAAAGTCATGGAAAATCCTCCGTGTTTGTTGATTTTTTGTGACTAAAAAAGTGCGAAAAATAGGTGTCGAAATGTTTATTAGCAGAAACTATTCTACCCCCGAATCTAAGATAGCAAATGATTTAAGGTCGCAATTTATCTCACCTTTCGCACCATACGGAATAATAAAAATCGGAGAAGAATGTCCAAAATTCAAACCGTACAATACAGGCAAATCACGCTCTTGAAACTCGTTGCTTATGACATCTTTGATTGCCCGACCATGCTCGTCAAAACTGACGTTTTCGCATATCTTTCCGATTATAATTCCGCTTAGTTTTTGCAATATTCCGCTTTTTCCAAGCCGCACAAAAAACTCTCTCGCTTGACCGGACGAAAAACATTCGGGTATGTCTTCAATGAACAAAATCGCATTATCAAAATCGGCGGCATCTAAAATTAGAGCCTTATTTTCAAGCGTTATTATATCCGTGTGTCCGCCTATTAGATGCCCTCGCGCGATACCGCGACCTTGTATGAGTTCATATCCGGAGTTGGGGTAGTAACTTCGTTTGAAATTTTTATCAGAATGATTCACAACCTCAAAAGCCCAATCGTCCGCAGGTTCAATCACACCTATTGGAGAATTATCAAACAAAGTTTTCCTAAACCATTTTTCGCTGTATCGATGAAACCCCTGTGCTTCAGCTATTACAGGCAAAAGATTATGCCCGTAAAATGTTGATAATCCTGCTTTATAACATAACAAGTGTACATTCATTGCATCTGAATAACCGATAAATATTTTAGGATTACGTTTAATTACATCCGTGTCAATAAACGGGAGCAATTTAATACTGTCATAGCCGCCAATATTTGCGATTATTGCGTTGATATTTTTGTTTTCAAACGCCCACATTATATCTTCGGCACGCGCTTGCGGATGATTTTCTAAATATTGTGAACCTTTCATGGAATTTGGCGCAGCTTGCACTTGTAGTTCAAACATTTCTTCAAGCCGTTTTTTGCCAAGTTCGTATTTCCACAATATGTCCGCATCTCCCGCCAAACCGAGAGAAACGCTTACAGTGGCAATAGTATCACCTGCGTATAGAGGTTTCGGTTTTTTCAGCTTCATATTTTTCACATCACATTCTATAAACACTCATTCTAACATTTCGCCTCACAGCCAAGTGCGGGAAACGTCACTACCTCATTATACCACATCTTCCATGAAAACACAACCCCCAAAACAAAAAATCCCCCGACACCTACGGCAGACACCCAGTGCCATGCCGCCAATGTCGGGGAAGGTTACTACTCCAACTCGTCTTTTTTCTTCTGTTTCAAGCGCTCTTCGCGCTCGATTTCTTGTGGGATTCCTGCGAAATCAGAACTACATTACAATTTGTAATGTAGTTCTGATTTCGATGACGATACTATATATAGGAACATACAACCTCCCTTGTTTCTATTCCAACGAAAAAACAAACGCAAACGCCTCCCCCACTATAAAGAAAGGGGGAGCGTTCGCATTAGTTCCTAAGACCGGGGAAGGAGGGAATTGAACCCTCGCGCCGTTTTACCGACCTACTCCCTTAGCAGGGGAGCCCCTTCACCGCTTGGGTACTTCCCCGTAACGCCGATATTGCGGTATAGTCGCTTAACTTTAAGTGGGTCTGGTTTTGCGCGGATTTTTGTTGTCATACATGGCAATTTTTGCGCGAATAAACGCTTACATTTAAGCAAAAATTAACAAAAATTAACATGATTTAACAAAGCATGGCAGTAAAAATGCCGCAACGGCAACCTGCAAAGGCAAACCTATTTTGAAGTTAATCGACTACAGTGCTGTATCAACAGCACAGCAAAGTCAGCATGAAGCCCATTAAAAGGCGGTGCAAATTTAATTCTATCACAAAAAAAGCGACTTGTCAAGGGGCTTGTCAAAACTTTTTTCGGGCAGATTTTCGCCCGGCAACGGCAAGTTTACTAAAAATTTTACCAATATTCCCAAAAAGACTTGACAAAGTCGCTTTTATACTATAGAATAATAATGATATGCTTGTATAAATTTAATTTAATATCTCGGCGGGTGCTTTGGAAATGCTTATGCAATATTAGTAATCATTGGTATTTGTCGGGAAATGTGATACAGCAAATCAATTTCTATATTCCCATCTTGGTTTATATATACAGAAAGCCCACGTTTTTGAAACATTTCAAAACTTAGAAACTATTCGTTTTCGTTGCAATACCTGCGAAAACGGTACTTGACATAGATTGAAATAGGATTTTCATGCCTTTTTGTACGGCTTTCTGTAATAAAACCCAAGCCACGCTTGCGTAATTTTCTTGTTGAAGAAAATTACCGAGCTTAAAAATACAAAAAGGAGGACACAGCCAATGGATTTGTGGCTGGCAATCGCGGCGAGCCTGCTCAGTTTCGGCTCGGGTGCAGTGCTTTTCGGGTTCATCATGTTCAGAATGGGCGAAAAGAACCGCATGAAGTTCGCAGAAGCGCACATCGAGTCGGCGGAGAAAGAGGCTCTCAGGATTATCAACGAGGCGGGCGAAAAGGCGCAGACCAAGAAAAAAACCGCTTTGGTTGAAGCAAAAGACGAGATTTACAAACTACGGGGCGAGGCCGAAAAGGACATCAACCGCCAAAGACACGAGGCAGAGAGGGACTTAAAAGAACGCAGGTCAGAGTTATCGCGCTCCGAAAGGAGATTGCAGCAAAAGGAAGAAAGCCTTGACAAAAAGAGCGATAAAATCGAAAAGCTCGAGGAATCTTTGGTGCAAAAAAACAAGCAGGCATCGGAAAAATTGGAGGAGGCCGACCAAATCAAGCGCAGTCAGCTTGATATTTTAGAAAGAATCTCCGGGTTCACCAACGAGCAGGCGAAGGAGCACTTGCTGTCGCTCTTGGACGGGGAGCTCGACCACGAAAAGGCCGTGCGTATTTTGGCGCACGAGCAGAGAGTTAAGGACGAATGCGACGCAAAGGCGCGCGGGTACATTTCTTTGGCAATATCAAGGCTTGCGTCGGAAACGGTGTCCGAAATTGCAGTTTCGGTGGTTCCGCTTCCGAGCGACGAGATGAAAGGGCGCATAATAGGCCGCGAGGGGCGCAATATCCGCACTCTCGAGCAGCTCACCGGCGTTGACCTCATCATCGACGACACCCCCGAAGCCATCACCCTTTCAAGCCACGACCGCGTAAGGCGCGAAATCGCGCGGATTTCGCTCGAGCGGCTGATTCAAGACGGGCGGATTCACCCGACCCGCATTGAAGAAATGGTGGAAAAGGCAAAGCAGGAAATTGAACTCAGAATCAAGCAAGAGGGCGAACGCGCAATCCTCGACACCAACGTAAACGCGGTGAATCACGAGATTGTGAAACTGCTCGGACGGCTTTACTACAGGACTTCTTACAGCCAAAACGTCTTGGCGCACTCAATCGAGGTCGCCCATCTTTCGGGTATACTCGCGGCGGAACTCGGAGTTGATGCCAACATGGCGCGCAGAGCGGGTTTGTTGCACGATATAGGCAAGGCACTCAGCCACGAAATCGACGGCTCGCACGTCCATATCGGCGTTGAAGTCTGCAAAAAATACAAGGAAAACCCCGAAATTATACACGCGATTGAAGCGCATCACGGCGACGTTGAGGTCAAGACGGTCATCGCCGCAATCGTGCAAGCGGCGGATGCAATCAGCGCGGCCCGGCCCGGCGCAAGAAGCGAAAACTACGAGAATTATATCAAACGTCTGCAAAAACTCGAAGAAATCTGCTCGGCATACAACGGCGTCGAAAAGACTTTCGCGATTCAAGCGGGGCGCGAAATCCGAATCATGGTTAAACCGGAGAGCGCGAACGACGACCAAATGGTGGTAATGGCGCGCGAAATCGCACAAAAAATCGAATCCGACATGGAATACCCCGGCCAAATCAAGGTTCACCTCATCAGGGAGAGCAGGGTTATAGATTTTGCCAAATAGTGTAAAGCAAAGTCCGACTTTCAGCGAAATAAACAATTCAAGGCGGGCGTTAAGCCCGCCTGTTTTGAAGGGTGATAGGGGTACGGGGGTCTATGTCTGCGCCACCGCAACCGAACGACGCGCCTTGCACCACCCGCTTTTGCACTTGTTCAAGCATAACTCTCTCGTCATAAAGATTTCGTAGGCAGAAAAGCCTTTTGCGGGTACAGACTTTTTAATTACAGCGAACCTAAAAGTCGCCAAGGGGAAAAGTTTCATATCGAGAAAGTGGGATATGAAAGGTTTGTGTGGCGGGGGTGCCGCTTGAAGTTTCAATTGCGGTGGCGCAGACATAGACCCCCGTACCCCTACCACCCCCACTGTGTCGAAAAACCCCGAAAAAACTTGCAAAAAAACCACGAAAATTAGCACAGTATTGCAGTTTGAAAGGTTGATAAGCTTGAATTTATGTTATATAATGTAATTATTCAGTCACGTAAATAACTGAAAATTACAAAAAGGACGGTACAAATTATATGACATTGAAAGAATACCTATCGCAGGCGTTAAAGCTCAACAGAGCCATCGACAGCACGATTCTGCGTATCGAGGAGTGGAAAAGTTTCGGCTTGAAGTCGCGCAGTTTTCTAACAACGGGCGGCAGTAATTACGGGAAATCGAGCGGGGTTGAGCGCACGGTTATGAAAATTGCCCAAGCCGAGGAGAGACTAAACCGCGATATAGACAGGTATGTTGACCTTCACAACGAAATTCGCGACTTAATCATGACCCTCAAAAACCCGGACCAACGCGCAGTGTTAGAGCGGCATTATCTCTTGGGGCAAACCTGGGAAAAAGTAGCCGAGGACTGCTTTGTAAGCCTGCGAACGGTGCATTATCAGCACACAAAAGCACTGCGAATTATGGAGCCGTATTACTTGGAAAAAATCCGCAATTCAGCCGCAGGTTAGCATTTTCAAATGACAAATTCATGGGGAGCAATTTAATTGACCTCCTCGGAAATCAACCGCGAGTGGATTTGAGAGCAAATTTTTCGTCATACAAGGCGAAATTTTGCAGTAAGGATTTGTTCCTTTCAAAAAATTTCAACGCAGTATGGCGGAAAATTTGCCGAAAATCCGCCGTGTGTTGATTTCCGAGGAGGTCCGATGTTAAAACTAATTGTTTCGCCGCCCGGAACGGGAAAAACTACTTACATCACAGAAAAAATCAGGGAGGACGCGGAATTTTCCGCGGCCGCCCCGATTTTGCTTGTCCCCGAGCAAAGCCATTTTGAGACCGAACGCATGGTCTACAAAAGGCTCGGGAGCCGCTGTTTTGCCAAAACCGAAATACTTTCTTTCACCAAACTCGGCGCGAAAATTATCGCCGATTTCAAGGCGGAAAAAGCCTACGCAAGCGACGCTGTGCGCGAGATTACGCTGTTCAGAATTGCACGCGAATTGAAAAACCAACTGCGTTTTTACGGCGGCGTCTGCGAAAAACCGGACTTCGCGGCGCGAATGTTGAATGTGATTGAAATTTTTCAGCGCGAAGGGATTTCGCCACAGGAATTGTCAGTGTCGGCAAGCGAGATAAAAAACACACGTCTTAGAGCCAAAACAAGCGATATAGCCTTGATTTACGGCAGGTATACCGCGCAGTTAAACGAGCGATTTTCCGACCGCGCCGACCAAATTCGAGTGGCGGCGGGACTGGTTTTTCAGCAGGATTATTTTGTCGGCAAAAATATTTTTATCGACGGTTTTGACGGGTTCACCGGCGGGCAATTTTTGCTGATAGATGCAATGATTAGCAAAGCACAAAGTGTCACCGTCTCGATAACCGCGGACAGGCTTCACAGCAGGGATTCACGCTATTTAATTTCCGCTCAATTGGCGCAAAAATTAATCAATTATGCCGAGAAAAAACACAAGGAAATCGCAATCGAAAAACTCTACAAAAATCCGATGTTCGATGAGCGAAACGTGCAAGAAAACACCGAGCTTTTTTTACTTTCCGACATACACGAGGAGAGCAATTTTGTCGCGGCGAAAATCCGCGAATTAATTACCACCGGAAACTATTCTCAAAGCGAAATCGCGGTCTTGAATCCGCCGTCTCCCGAGACCTTGTCGGGGGCGTTTTCGACGTATGGAATCAGCGAATTTACCGACATTCCCGAGGCGATAATCGAGAAGCCTTGGTGCAAATTTATCATCACTGTAATGGAAGCGGCAGAGGGCAGACAAGGCGCAATTTTGGACATGATTCAGAGCGGATTTGTGCGGGTAAATGCTAAAAAAACTCGCAGAATTTGCCGCAAAAACATGAAGCATTTTTCGCAAATGGAACAGAGATTCGGGCCCGACGAGAAGGACTGGTACAAGCCTTTCCCGAGCGGAATTACGAGCGCGAACGCCGAAAAAATACGCGCAGAAATTACCGGAAAAATCGCGGAATTTTCAGCAAAAATAACCGACACAACCGGCGATAAAATCACCGAGGAATTGGCGAAATTTCTAATAAATGAAATGGAAATTACCCGCACAATTGCCGATATTGTTTACCGCGGAAAGAAAGTTGACACCGCGCTGAACGACGAGTATCGCAACCTTTGGGACAAGGTTATCGGCGTGCTTGAAGCGATGCACGCCGCGTTAAAAAACCAAAAAATATCACCCGGCGATTACAAATCGGTGTTAATTTCCGTCTTCGGAAAAACCATGACATCGAAACCGCCACAGGTCATAGACGCAGTCACAGTCGGCGATTTGCGCCGCACTCGAACCGCAAATATCAAGGTGGTTTTTCTAATGGGCGCAAGTCAAGGCGAGTTTCCGAAAAGCAATTTTTCGGGCGCGGAATTTACCGAAAACGAGAATGATGAACTCTGCGATTCGGGAATTTTTATCGACGAAAACCGCACCGATAAATTTTATCGCGACAAGTTTTTAATCAATCGCGCAATGACTTTGCCGACCGAGAAACTTTACATTACAGCACCGCAAAAAGACCAATCGCAAAAGAAAAAACAACCCGCGAGAATTTTTTCCGAGCAGAAAAATAAAGTAAAAGATGTGAAAAAAATACCGCTTGAATTTTGGGCAAGCCACGAAATCGCGCTCAAATTCAAAGCCGCAGAAACACCCCATAAAGGCGCATTGACAGAGGCTTTGCGCGTGGTTGATGAAGCTGAATATTTGCGACTTTTCGGCGATGTAAACAAAAGTTACAAACATAAAATTGACAGTGAAATTGCGGTTGCGTTGATGAAGAAAAAAACCATTTCACCCGGCGCAATTGAGAAGTTGAATACCTGCAATTTTAAGTATTTTTGTTCGTCCGGATTGCGGATTGAAAAAGGCAGAATTAGCGGCGGCGCAGAGCCGGACGCCCTCACAAGAGGAAGCATGGTGCATTACGTGTTGGAGCGGGTTTTGCGGGATTACGAAGGCAGAAATTACAAGGATTTTATCGAAATAAATCCGGCAGAATTTGTGCGAATTTCTGAGAAGTATTTGCACGAATTTGAGCAAAAAGAATACGCGGATGGGTGGGCGCGTTCGGCGCGGAAAAAGGACATTTTAATTTCGCACGCGGCGGGAATTGCAGAGGTCTTAAAACAGATGCGCGAGGAAATGGAGGCATCTGAATTTCGGCCTTTTGCGTTTGAAAAAATGTTCGAGTTTTTGCTTGGAGATATACCTATAAAGGGAAAAGCGGATAGGTTAGATGTGCTTGTAAACGGCGATTATAGCTACGTTCGCGTGATTGATTACAAGACGGGCGAGAAAAAATTCAGCTACCCTGAAATTGAATTCGGACTTAATATGCAGGCGTTGATTTATCTTTTTGCGATTACGAGTTTAGACAAAAAATTCAAACCATCGGGCGCGTTTTACCGCCTTGTCAACGGCGGGAAATTGTCTAAAAAATCGCTCCCTTACGGTATAGCGCAAGCGGCCGAAAACCCGCATGAATTGTACAAAAAACGAATGGAAACACAAGCGACTGCGGGTATTCAATTCGTTGGTGAAAATCGAATTGATAGTTTAGATATTGAAAAAATTAACAGTAAAATAAAAGCGAATTTGCCTTCAAGAACGCGGAAAAATTTCATCGAACCTGTCAACTTGAATGAAGAAGAATTCACGCATTTAGTAGAAAAAACATCAGCTCAATTGAAAAATAAATTGAATGAGATATACAGCGGAAACATAGTGGCAGTGCCTGTTTACAGCGGTAAATCGCCGTGTGTTTTTTGCGACTATAAAATTATTTGCAACAATGCGGGAAAATTCGAGGAGATAAAAATATGATAATTTGGAGCGAAGAACAACTTGCGGCAATAAATTATTCGACCGCGGAAAACGGCTCTGCCATTGTATCCGCGGCGGCAGGAAGCGGAAAAACCGCTATGCTTGTTGAGCGGATTATGAGAATGATTACAAACGAGGAACTTGAAATTTCTGCTGATAAAATTTCCGCAGTGACCTTTACAAATGATGCGGCGGAGGAGTTAAAATCGCGCCTTCAATCTGAAATAAATCGCCTGAAAAAAGACAGTAAAAATGAATGGCTGAACAAGCAATTAATCCGCTTAGAAAGCGCGTTTATATGTACGATTCACTCGTTTTGTTTGCGGATTTTGCGCGAGTTTTCTGAACACGTAGGATTGAAGCCGGACTTCAAAATATGTGATGAAAACGAAGGCAAGATTTACTCTAAAAAAGCGTTGAATTTCGCACTTGAAAAAATTTATGACGCTAAATATTTTACTGAAAAAGAGAAAATGTCACTGCAAAATTTAACGGGAGAAGCGGGCGACTCAAAAATTGGAAATGCGATTTTAGAACTTTATGATGAGTACACGAAACAGCCGTTTCCGAACGAGTGGCTTGATGAAAAAATCGCGCTTTTTGATGACCCGAAAAAGTTCAAAAGTGAAATCGCAAAAGATGCCGAAATAGAAATAAAAAACATGGCAGAAATTTGCCTTGCAAGCATTGAAGAATGTTTTGATTATACATACAGCGAATCAATGACAGAGCGGCTTTTCGCGGATAAAAGGTTCGCAGAAAGTTGGATAAATTCAACAAAAGGGTTGCTCGAACACGGCAATTCCAACTATGGAAATGTGTCCGAAAAACACAAAGAATCGAAGAAAATTATCAAGGAAATTCGCGATAATTATTTGATAAAATTTAAGGAAATAAAAACTACCGCGGGCCTGCTTTTTGACTTCGATATTGTTGTCAAAAAACAAGCATTTGCGGTAAAAACTCTTGTCAAACTTTTCAAAATATACGTTGAAGAATTTACGCGATTGAAAAAAGAAGCTAACCGAGTTGACTTCTCTGATGCAGAGCATTATTGCCTAAATATTTTACAAAATGATGAAATAAAAAACAAGATAAACTCATATTTTTACGAAATAATTGTCGATGAATTTCAAGATAGCAACGCCGTTCAATACGAGATATTTAGAAATGCGGGAAGCGAAAATCTCTTTCTTGTCGGCGATGTAAAACAGTCGATTTATCGCTTCAGAAACGCCGACCCAAGCGTGTTTGTGAGCGTTTTGCGTGATAATAAATTCGTGAAATTGACATTAAATAAAAACTTCCGCTCATCGAATGAAACTATAATTGCTATCAATAATATTTTTGAAAAAAACATGTCCGAAAAAGTCGGAAATGTGAATTATAACGACGATGTAAAATTGATTTTCGGTGCTGATAAATTTTATGGTATCGACCTTGTAAAACCGCGCTCCGCCGAGATATTTCTGATTAAAAGTGATACTGAAGAAAAGAAAATGGAAGCCGATTTTATTGCCGAACGCATAAATAAAATGATTGAAAATGGTTTTCTAATTTCGGAGAAAAACGGTGAAAAACGAAGATGCAATTATGGAGATTTTGCAGTTTTAGTAAGCGGACTTTCAACAGTAGATGAGGAATTTTCAACTGCATTTGAAAAACGCGCAATCCCTTATGACAAGCAGAAAAGCGGCGATTATTCCGAGGTGCCGGAAATCAAAATAATAATCGCTTTATTGACAATAATTGAACGCCCATTTGAGGACATGGAATTATTAAAAGTGCTGATGTCGCCACTGTATAATTTTACTGCCGATGACATTTCTAAAGCGCGCGTAAACGCGCTAAACAAGCCGCTTTTCGACAACCTCGAAAGCTATATTAAACCTGATAAAAACACAGCAACTTATCAAAAAACGCGAGCATTTCTTGACGATTTTTACAGGTGGAATTCATACTCGAAAAATTTTGGCGGGTGCAAATTAATTAGACAAATTTACAACGAAGGCGGGTTCAACCCGCTCGCCGCAAGAAGCCGTACGCCCGAAAAAACTATGTTCGACATTAGACTTTTACTGCATTATTCCGAAAATTTGAAGGGCGTTACGCGCGATTCCCTCTCCGATTTAATCAAATTTTTAGACGGAAAAATGAGCGGAAAACTTGAAGAATCGCGCCACTCAAATGAAGGCGAAAAGCGAGTAAAACTCATGACAATTCACGCCTCAAAAGGGCTGGAATTTCCTATTTGTTTTGTCGCGCGAACCGCCGCAAAATTTAACATAAGCGAGAATTATTCGGATATAATTATTAACAGCGAAGTCGGTTTTGGACTGCGTTATATTATGCCGGAAATCGGCGTCAGATGTGACACTTTGCACCATACAAAGGCAAAAGAAATCAACAAAAAAGCCGCTCTCAGTGAGGAAATGCGTAAACTTTACGTCGCTTGCACAAGGGCGCGCGACAAGTTAATTTTGACCGGAGTTATCCATAACGATAAAGTCCCGGAAGACTCGTTTTTGCACTGGTTGTCCAATTCAGAAGTTGAAAAAATCCATGTAAATACCTCTGAAATTTCGCAAGAAAATCAACATCAAAATGACTCAAAAACAACAGAAAAAACCGCAAAAAATATTTCAAATGAAGCCCAAAAACAAGCAATATTAGATGCCGTAAAAAAGACATACCACCGCGAAGAATTAACAAAAATTCCGCGCCGTGTTACAGCCACACAAGTGTTTTTGCAAAACGCAGAAACAGGCACGAACACAGACTTTACGCTGAATTCTACTCTTGAAGAAAACCAAGACGAGCCGACAATTTTTCCGCGGACGCCGTCCTTTATGGGGACAGGAAAGTTGACAGGCAAAAAGCGCGGCGACGCCTATCATAAAATGATGGAATTGATTGAGTTTTCTGCGAGTGATATTACAGCGGAAGTTGACAAAAACAAATCGCGATTTACCGAAGAAGAATTTGCAGTAATTGAACTTGAAAAAATTCTCGCGTTCTTTGATTCTCCGCTCGGCAAGCGGGCTGCCGCGAGTGAGATAATCCAAAAAGAGTATAAACTTTGCACCGAAATAACCCTTTCAGACCTCGGATTTTCTGCGGAACTTGACAAAAAATACGACGAAAAACCGTTAGTACAGGGAATCGCGGACATGTTTTTTTATGAAGGCGAAAAAATAATTCTCGTGGATTACAAAACAAATCGTAACACTACACGAGAAAAATTGAAAGAACTTTACAAAGGCCAACTTGACATTTATGCCCGCGCGATTGAGGAAATGACGGGGTTTGAAGTCCGGGAAAAGTGGATTTATTCTTTTGAATTAGGTGAGATTTTGACGTAAAAAATTCGGGCTTAACGCCCGAATATTTTTATGTTTTTTCATGTTTTTTTGTTGTTAACATTATACGCAAGTGTCAGCAAACTATCGCCCATATGTACATTTTCGACGATAATATCATTACTGTCAAAGTCCAAATTTATGTCGTAATGTGCGAAGTTCCAAAAGGCGCGAACCCCGCAGTTTATCAGCGTTTCGCAGACCTCCGCCGCGCTTTCCTCGGGTATACAAAGCACTGCAATTTCGGGGTTTTCAGCCCTGCAAAATTCTTCAAGTTTCGTCATTTGTTTTATCGCAACGCCGGAAATTTGAGTGTTTTCTAAATTCAAATCGACATCGAAAATCCCCGCAAGTTTACAACCACTGCTCTCGAAATCAAAGTTAACGGCGATTGCGCGGCCTAAGTTTCCTGCGCCAATCAAAATGGTTTTAATCTTCTTTTCCACGCCGATAATCGCGCCGATTTCCCTGCGTAAATCCTCGACATTGTAGCCGTAACCCTGCTGGCCGAAGCCGCCGTAACAATTAAAATCCTGCCGAATTTGCGAGGATGTCAACTTCATGCGCCGCGACAATTCGGCCGAAGAAATTTTATAAATTCCTTCTTTTTTCAACTCGTCCAAAAACCTGTAATACCGCGGCAGACGCCGGATTGTGGAGTTTGAAATGTAATCTTTAACCGCCATTTTCTCACCTCGTTTATATTATTTTTTGCAATCTTTCGGCGACTGCTTCCAAGAATTTTTCTGTGCTTACTCCGCTTTTTTCGGGCAAAGTTGACAGCGCCAAAAGGTCATTTGTCATGGTTCCGGATTCGATAGTTTCTATGCAGGCTTTTTCGAGGTTTTTTGCGAAACTTGACAATTCCGGGAGGTTGTCAAGTTCGCCCCTTTTGCACAACCCGCCGGTCCACGCAAAGATAGTCGCCACCGAGTTTGTTGAGGTGCTCTCGCCCCGATTATACTTGCGAAAATGCGCGGTAACAGTGCCGTGCGCGGCCTCGTATTCGTAGGTTCCGTCGGGCGAAACTAACACCGAAGTCATCATGCCGAGACTGCCGAAAGTGCTCGCAACCATATCCGACATAACGTCGCCGTCGTAGTTTTTGCAGGCCCATATAAAACCGCCGTCAGTGCGGACTACGCGCGCAACCGCGTCGTCTATCAATGTGTAAAAATACTCGATTTTCGCACCCTCAAATTTAGTTTTATACTCAGTTTGAAAAATCTCATCAAAAATATCTTTGAATCTGTGGTCGTATTTTTTAGAAATTGTATCTTTAGTTGCAAACCACAAATCAAATTTAATGTCAAGTGCGTAATTAAAGCAAGAACGCGCAAAACTCGCGATACTTTCATCGGTGTTATACTGCCCCTGAATTATCCCGTTAGTACCACTAAAATCGTGAATTAATCTGCGGCGTTCTTCGCCGTTTTTCGCGGTAATTACAAGCTCGGCTTTCTCATCTTTTGCGACAATTTCCTCCGCACCTTTGTAGACATCGCCATAGGCGTGACGGGCGATAATTATCGGCTTTTTCCAGCGCGGAATGAACGGCTCAATGCCTTTTACAATGATAGGCGCGCGGAAAACCGTACCGTCTAAAATCCCTCTAATAGTGGCATTGGGGGACTTCCACATTTCTTTCAAGCCGAATTCTTCAACACGTTGCGCGTTCGGCGTAATCGTCGCGCACTTGACAGCGACGCCGTATTTTTTCGCGGCATTCGCGCTATCAATTGTGATTTGGTCGTTAGTTTCGTCACGCTTTTCAAGCCCCAAATCGTAGTACTCACTTTTCAGCTCGACATAAGGCTCAATCAGGGTTTCCTTAATCATTTTCCACATCACGCGGGTCATTTCGTCGCCGTCCATTTCGACAATGGGGGTGGTCATTTTAATCTTGTTGCTCATTTACTTTCTCCTTTTCATTTGCTTGTTTATTTTCCTTTGCTTGCCTATTTTCCAAATTTTCACATTGATTATAATTAGTAACATTTATGCCTTTTTTCACCGGCGAAAGGTAAATTCCGACGATGATTCCGAGCAAAAATCCGATTGCGAACATGAGTTTCATTTTTCACAGATTCCTTTCAAAATTATTGATTAGAAACACGCAATAAATCATCAACAAACGCCTTTGTTTTATGTTTATTATCCTTTGACAAATTGCGGTAAACTCGAATAAATTCAATCTCCTCATCGGGCACTTCAACAGCGACAGAACGCGCCCTCGCCTTATCCCCGCGGACATAATCGCGGATTTCGCGCAGCCCTTGTAAAGTATCTTCGTGTACATTCATTGCAACCCCTCCTTAAAATCTTTTTCAATGTCTTTAATCAACGATTTATACATAGATTTTTCCTTGTCGGTTATACTTTCTTGCGAGCTTTTGCCGTAACAATTGACAAGAAATATTGTGTCAAAACTCATAAAATCTATGTACAGATTCCTTATGCCACCGCTTTTTCCTTTACTTGACAAAGCTAAAGTCCATCGAATTTTTCTCAGCCCGCCTGTGCCTGTAATTAGATTTCCGGCGGTCGGGTTTTCCATTAAGAAAGTTTGAAACTCCCTCAAATTATCATCGGTCAGTCCTAAATCTTTCCAGTTTTTATCAAATGTTTTCGCAATAATAAATTCCCTTTTCAAGTTTCATCCACCTTTCATCCACCCCTCGTCAAATTCAACAAACCCCCCGCAACCAACATCTCCCGCTCACGCCCCGAAAACCCGCCCACAAGCGCAATCTCCGCGCCCGTAGTCACATTTTTCAAGACGACATCTTCGCCATTCTCGATTTTCTTTTTAATATCTCCCAAAAATATTTTGTCGTTTTGTGAAACTTTTTCGTAATCTGCGTGGTCTTTCAATATAAGGGGGATAATTCCGTTGTTGATTAAATTCTGCCTGTGAATACGGGCGAAAGACTTGCAAATAACCGCCTTAACGCCGAGGTACAGCGGCGCGAGAGCCGCGTGTTCCCGCGACGAACCCTGCCCGTAATTATTGCCGCCGACGATGATTCCCGCGCCCGAATTTTTGGCGCGTTCGGGGAAAGTTTCGTCAACTGCGGTAAAGCAAAACTCGCTGATAGCGGGGATATTCGAGCGCAGTGGCAAAATCTTAGCACCGGCGGGCATGATGTGGTCGGTGGTGATATTATCGCCGACTTTCAGGGTCACTACAGCCTCAATATTTTCACTGAGCGGCACAGTTTTCGGGAACGGCTTTATGTTCGGCCCGCGCTGAATTACGGCGGTTTTCGCCGAAGTTTCATCAAGCGGCTGTATAACCATGTTGTCGTTGATTAAAAAGTTTTCCGGTAATTCTATCTTGATTGTATCACCGCTCAACTCCGCCGGCAAGGCGGCATTGGCAACCGCGGCTCGCGGGTCTGTTAGTTTTCCCGCAATTGCGCTCACTGCCGCTGTTTCCGGCGATACTAAGTAGACCTGCGCGTCCTTCGTGCCGCTTCTCCCCTCGAAATTTCGGTTGAAAGTCCGCAGTGAAACTCCCCCCGAATTGGGCGACTGCCCCATGCCGATACACGGCCCGCAAACGCACTCGAGAATCCGCGCCCCCGCCCCGATTAAATCCGACAGCGCGCCGCTCTCCGCCAACATTTGATAGACCTGCTTTGAACCCGGCGCGATTGACAAATCGACGTTATCGGCGACCGTTTTACCTTTCAGAATCGCCGCAACCGTCAGCAGGTCCTTGAGCGACGAATTTGTGCAAGAGCCGATGCAGACTTGGTCGATTTTGATACTGCCAATTTCCGCAATCGCCTTGACATTATCGGGGCTGTGCGGGCAAGCCGCCATAGGTGTCAAGCTCGACAAATCTATCTCATGAACCTCGCTGTAGACTGCATTTTCGTCCGCATCAAGCGGGGTGTAATCGGCCTCGCGATTTTGCGCCCTCAAAAAGCCCCGTGTAACCTCATCAGACGGGAACAGGGACGAAGTCGCGCCGAGCTCCGCGCCCATGTTCGTAATGGTTGCACGTTCAGGCACGGACAAGGTTTTAATTCCCTCCCCGGTGTACTCCATGACCTTGCCGACGCCGCCCTTAACCGACAAACGCCGCAGTACCTCAAGAATTACGTCCTTTGCCGTCACAAAAGGGGAAAGCCTGCCCGACAGTTTTATATTTACAACTTGTGGCATATTTATATAGTACGCACCACCACCCATAGCCACAGCCACATCCAAGCCGCCCGCGCCGATTGCCAGCATACCGAGGCCACCGCCCGTGGGTGTATGGCTATCCGAGCCGATTAGAGTCTTCCCCGTCTTGCCGAACCGCTCCAAATGCACCTGATGGCAGATTCCGTTGCCCGGGCGGGAGAACCAAATGCCGTATTTATTCGCCACGCTTTGGATATACCGGTGGTCGTCGGCATTCTCAAAGCCCGATTGCAATGTATTGTGGTCAATATAAGCCACAGAACGCTCGGTTCTGACCCGCTCGACCCCCATCGCCTCAAATTGCAGGTACGCCATAGTCCCGGTCGCGTCCTGCGTAAGTGTCTGGTCGATTTTCAAGCCGATTTCCGCCCCCGCAACCATATCGCCGCTAACAAGATGCGCCTTAATAATTTTCTCAGTAATAGTCAATCCCATTCTTTATCTATCCCTTCCTTAAACATTGTTAAATTTTATTTTACCATATATTTTCAGTTACGTCAAGGGATTTACAAAAATTTTGGAAGTTTATATTATTTCTTGACATTTTCGATTGTAAATGATATAATGTTCTATATATAGACAAAATGTAGGGACGACCGCCCTCGGTCGTCCGGTAATTACCCGAACACGGAAACATCATTGAATGTAGGGGCGAACTGTGTTCGCCCGCAACGCCACGGGAACGCCGCAACCCCGCCGAAACACCGAAAACCCACGCAAACACAGCGCGGTGTTTTGTAGGGAACGGTTCGTAACCGTTCCGCATGTTCGCACGGCTTTATAAACGGAACGGTTAAGAACCGTTCCCTACAATAAAA
>WRMK01000040.1 GCA_009777155.1 Oscillospiraceae bacterium | reverse complement strand
ACTCTACCTCGGTGCAGGAAGCAACAGAATACACTGCATAGAGCAACGCTATACCTATTCCAAGACAATCGACTTGGTTAAAAACGCCGAAAATGCCACTGTTTCGATTTGCCCCAAAACCGATTACTGCAATTGCCGCGCAATCAGCGGGCGCAGGATTGATGTGCGGGGTGCAGTCAGTTGCAAGGTCAAGGTCAGTTGCACCCGGCAGACCGATATGATTACAGGCGCGGACGGCATGGGTGTCGAGACTAAGAAGACATCGCTGTCTTATTGCGGCGAGAAACTTTCGGTGTCGCGGCAGTTTGTTTCACGCGAGGATATTGAAACAGGCGCGGCGGCAACGGGCGCAGTGAGCATAATTCATCATGACGCCAACATTGCAGTCACCGATTGCAAGGTCATCGCAAACAAAGTTATTGTCAAGGGTGAGGCGCAGATTAAAGCCTTGTATATTATTCACAGTGCGGAGTCGGCAAATGGTGAAAATACCGGCGAGAACGGCGAAAATAACGGCGAGAATTTCACCGAAGTCATGGAGGCTACGATTCCCGTCAGCCAGATATTAGACCTTGAGGGTGTGACCGATAATCACCTGTGTTTCGTCAATCTTTCGGTGATGGACTGCGACCTTGAAGTCAGGCCGGGTGAGGCGGGCGACACACGGATTTTCGCCTGTGACCTTACAGTAGATTGCACGGTTACGGCGCATCTTGAGAGCAGCGTTTCGCCTGTGTTGGATATATACTCGACCGAGTTTGAGAGCGGGTTCACAGTCGCGACTATGAAGACCGAAACTATGCCGCATATAATTTCACAACAGTTGGCTTTCAAGAGTTCGCTCGAGTGTACCGAGGGCGAGTTGACCGAAATCTTCGATGCGCGGTGTGACCTCAGCAACATCGTAATCCGCACTCGTAATTCCGACACCCCCGAGCTTGTCATAACAGGGCAAATCAATTGTCAGGCAATCGGCGCGGTTGAGGACGGCTTGCCTGTATTCATCGAGAAGACCGAGCCGTTTGAGTTAGTAATAGAAGTCCCCGCAATCAGCCCCGAGTATCAGTTTGAGCCGAATCTGCAAGTGACACAAGTAATCTTTGACATAAGCGGGGATAATCAAGTAGAGCTGAAAGTTAACTTGTCGCTGAACGGTTGCCTGTACTTGGTGAATCTGATTAACGTAATCCGCGACATAACGGTGAATCGCGAGAGGCCCAAGGAAAAGAGCAACGAATACGCGCTGAAACTTTATTACGCGGAAGACGGCGAGGATATTTGGGGGATTGCAAAGCGGTACAACACCAGTGCTGATGCGATTATTGCCGAGAATGATTTAGAGGGCGACAGGGTGGAAATCTCGAACATGTTGCTCATTCCGATAGTGTAGAAAGGGGGAAATAAAATGACAACTTTATCTAATACGGTGAATTCTAATACCGAAAAAGCTACTTCGATTTATCAGGATATTGCACAGCGGACTGATGGGAATATTTATATAGGCGTCGTCGGGCCTGTGCGTTCGGGCAAATCCACGTTTATTACAAAGTTCATGCAGTCGCTCGTAATCCCGAACATAGACAGCGAGTTCCGCAAGGAGCGTGCGATTGACGAGCTTCCGCAGGCGGCGGCGGGCAAGACAATCATGACGACCGAGCCTAAATTCGTACCCGAGGAAGCCATCGCAGTCACGCTTGACGATAATGCAGTAATGAATGTGCGCCTGATTGATTGCGTCGGTTACATTGTGCCGAGTTCTATAGGCTACATCGAGGACGAAATGCCGCGAATGGTGATGACACCGTGGTTCGAGGGCGAAGTGCCGTTCAATATGGCGGCGGAAGTCGGCACTCGAAAAGTTATCAACGAACACTCGACAATCGGCCTTGTTATCACTACCGACGGCAGTATCACCGATATACCGCGCTCGGAGTACGAAGAAGCCGAGGAGCGGGTAATCACCGAGCTTGAAGCTATCCGCAAGCCATTCATAATCCTCCTCAATTGCCAAGACCCCGAATCGGAGCGGGCGCAAGCCTTGGCCCTTGAATTAACCGAGAAATACGGTAAGCCTGTTATTGCAATAAACTGCTTAGACATAGATGAGGAGCGGATTACATCGGTGTTGGCGGAAATCCTCATGCAGTTCCCTGTAAAAGAAATTAACATAAAAATCCCAAAATGGCTGACCGTGCTTGAAAAGGGTCACTGGTTGAAGAACGAGATTTTTGCCGCCTTGAAAGAATCCGCACGCAATATCAAGAACATCGGCGAGGTGAAAAGCGTTACCTGCAACATGAGCGACTGCGAGTACGTCAACGGTTGCGAGGTCGAGAGCATCGACATGGGCAGGGGCGCGGGGTACATTTCGGTGTCGCTCAAACCCGAGCTGTTCTACCGCGTGCTCGGCGAGACGACCGGCTTGACACTCAAAGACGAGAGCGACCTCATGCCCGTGATGATTGAATTGGCGCAGATTAAGAAGAAGTTCGAGAAGGTCAAGAGCGCGCTTGAGGAAGTGCAGGCGACCGGGTACGGGATTGTCATGCCGAGCATTGACGAGTTGACGCTTGATGAGCCTGAGATTGTCAAGCAGGGCGGGAAGTATGGGGTTCGGTTGCGGGCTGCCGCGCCGTCTATACATATGTTGGCGGCGAATATTACGACCGAAGTCAGCCCCATAGTAGGCTCCGAACGCCAAAGCGAAGAATTAGTCCTCTATTTGCTGAAAGAATTCGAGGAAAACCCCTCGAAAATCTGGGAGAGCAATATTTTCGGCAAATCCCTGCACTCGTTAGTCAACGAAGGCCTTCACAACAAACTCTACCGCATGCCGCAAGACGCCCGCATGAAGTTGCAGGAGACTATTCAGCGGATTATCAATGAGGGGTGTAATGGGTTGATTTGTATAATTCTTTAGAGGTGTTGAAAAAATTTTTATAATGCCCGACAACCCGCTTTTATGGCGGGTTGTTGGGTTACTAATTAAATGACAATTCTGCACATAACACCACAAAAACATTAATTAGCCCTCACCAATTCTGCTCCCTCATGAGAATCTGAGTTGTCCGGAAGTTGCTTGATTTTTCCTGTTTCTAAGTACTTTTTGTTGTCAATTGGCGAATCGCTATATTTTATTACTTCGTTATTAATTTTAAACGATGAAGTAGAAGCACATATTTTTTCAAGTTCTTTTGCAGATAGAATAAATGAGTTTAAGATAATTTCTTTTAGTTCATCTGTTTCATATCCGCTATCTGTTAATATTCCTATTATTTCTACATCTTTTAGTAGTTCGTCCCTAATTTTACTATGTGTAGTTATTTTTCCTTCACGTGTGCGGCTAAAAATAAGGTTGATTGTTTTTTTCAAGAAAAGATTTATAGTATCAAGAATATTTTTATCCCCGAGAATTTTCGCAAGCAATGACCCCGATTCGATTTTAACAATCTTTAATGGCGGCGTAGCAGTATTTTGATATATAATACCACCCAACTCATTATAGATTTTTTGTATACTGCCTAAGTGCGAAACAAACTCCTCAAACGTAAATTCAACATCCAAGAGTTGTATTTCAAAAACAGAGCCGTCCTCATGGTCTATATCTTCGTCAACACCGGAGTTGAACATGTTTATTATGTTACTATAAAATGATTTGGTTGCTTCAAGGTATCCTCTGAAATTAAAGAGATTTTGCATTAATATCACTGCTTTAGAGTTTTTGTATTTACTTCGTGAGTATTCTTGAAAATTCTTCAACAATTCGTCTATATGGGCAAATAATTTGTCAGTTTCGGTGTTGGAAATACCATTTTTTTGTTTATATATTTTAATGTTGTTCTTATAAATAGCAATTTTTTCAAAAGCATTACCAAACTCAAAAGCGGAAGTAAAATTATCGTTGATGCTATTAAAAATATTAATTAATTCCCCATTATTAAGTACATAACGATATTTTGCAGAATTAGGCTCTTTGGTAACTCTTGCTAAAGCCAAAATTTCTGTAAGAGTATTTAAGGCAATTTTTTGATAATCTTGCTCATAATTAAGCAACACTTCTATCGACTTTTCAAACTCGCTCAACTCCTTTGATGCGAATTCGTAGTATTCTCTGATTTGATATGACAGCATTTTTCTTTCTCCTTTTTGTTTTAATTTATAGTGCAGTGTGTCTTTTGGAGACTACCCCACCCCCATTATACCACAACCCTCCCAAAAAGTCAAGCAAAATAAACGAAAATGTGTCAAATGCCGACTGCTTTGTGCCTTTTGTGGTTGTGTTGAAAGACGACGAATTATTATCCCTCTGCAAAAACCACTCAACAGATGAGCTTTTAGACGATGCAGAACCCTGCTCAACATATATGTTTGTCCGCTGGTTTTATGTCTACAGAAATTCTATCATATAAATCTTACGCCATCAAATGGCGTAGTAATGCGGTTTTTGTGCAGATTTGGTTATCAATGTTGCTACTTTTGGGGGGGGCGGGATTTCGTGATTTTATACTTGTTTTGGCTTGGGGTTGGTGGGAGTTGCTTGTGAGAGAGGATTTTTGTGAAAGTTTCACAAAGTTATGAGGGAATGGGGAGGTTTTTAACGTCATGTTGCCGAAGAATTCAGCGTTGAACGCCCTAACGCAAAATATGCTCGTCCAGACATTGTAATTATAGTGAACGATGTTCCGCTTGTGGTTATAGGCAGGTGTTGTTGGGAAATTTAGGATGAATCAAAGCACTGCGAATAACTATCGCAGTGCTTTTTACGTGGATGTTACGTGGTTTAAAAGATGTTTTACGTGGTTTTGTCTCTAATCCACGTATTTATTTTTTAAAAAGGGGTTGACAAGCCGTGGTTTATGTGTTATACTGATTATGAAGCTAAAAATTTTGAGTCCATACCGCCCTACCGTCCAAAGTAAGAAGCTGTATGGACTCGCTCAAACTCAAAGGGTTTAAGTCGCCCTTTGGCTTTCCTATCTATTATACCACAACTTGGAGCGAATTGCAAGAGGTTTTGAAAATTTTCTTGCGTTATTTTTGAAATTTTTGAAATAAGACACTATATATAGGATTATGGTGCATTTTGCAGAATTAGGAGGAGATGCTCGAATGAAAAAAAACAGAAACCTAATTCTTGCTCAAATTTATAAGGAGCAAGGATATACCCGGAAGCGTTTAGCCGAGGAATCGAACATTCCGTTAAGGACTATCGAGGATATTGAGAAACGCGGCTCTGGTTCTTACGACACTCTTCGAGCAATTGCGGACTTCCTAAAATTGGAATCTGTGGATGACTTGTTCACAGTCGAAGAAGTTGATGAAAACAATTTAAACGAATTTTACGTCGAAATCTATAAACTCGCAAAAGATAAAGGTGTAAATTTATCTGATGAAGAAAATCAAAGAGAGTACATCTCTTTTATGAAAATTGCAAACGAGGGTTAGGAAACACCTATATATTAAAATTAGGAAGAGAAATTAAAATGAGTTAAGTCAAAAATCTCTAAGGAAGGGGAACACTAAACAGTAATGAAAAGTAACAAGAATGTCCCCTCCTCGCGTTTTGAGGGAAAACTCCGTATAATGACGGATAATTTAATAGGCTACATTCAAGGTGTTTTTTGCAGTGTAAAAGAAAGCACGCCTTTCTTGGGTGTGTTTAAAACACTGTCGGCAATATTATTGTCGTTGTTGGCAATAGTGCTATTGGTAATTACTGTCGTAGTTGGAATAATTTCTTTTATTGTGATGCAAATTAGAAAAAGTGTAATCAAACTTATACTTTTTTTATTGGCAGGAATAGCTATTGGTTTATTTTTGCCTTTACCAATTTCTGAGGCATTTAAAAATATTGCAATTGTTCTGTTTCCTTGCGGTGTTGCGTGTATGGCAAGCAACATTGTATATGAGTCTGCAAAAGAGAAAGATGAGGAATTAAAAACCAAAAAGAAACATGGTATTTTCGACATGGTCTTATTAGCATCATTGTTCTTTCTATGGGCGATACCCACGTCGCTAACTGCATTTGCCACATATGAAATTAGGAACGCAATTCATATTTATAATGAACAACAAAATGATAATAAGGAGCCACCTGATGAGTCAATCGTTGAAGAAACATCTGTTCCAACAACCGACGAGCCACCACAAGAAACCATAGCGGCACCTCCGATCATCACCAAGCCGCCAACTACCACCAATCCCGTTCCCCCTCCACACGAGTGCATGAAAGACGGATGTGAAGTATGTAATTCTTTTTACAACTCATAGTTGATACAAAACTGAAAGCCTCCGAATTCCTCGGAGGCTTTCAGTTCGCAATAAATCTGCTTGTTCCCTAAATCAAAAAATACTATCCATGACAAAACCGACAAAAAATCAAAAGTTGATTGCTTGTTTTTATGCTGATTATTTTTAAAGGACTTAGAGTTTTTTTGCGTAAAATATTTTCGTGAAATCACACTTTTGCAACTTACAAGTCTATTTAAGTACTTCACCCAATACCCGTTTCGTCCTGCCCTAATAGGCATTACAAAACAGGAAATTTCGCTCCGCTTCAATATTGTGCCACTATGGTGAGGTAATTCGTTCCACGCTTGGGATTCCCAGACCCTTTATTAGATTTGTAAATCAAAAAGCCCCTGCGCTATATGAATAGCACAAAGGCTTTAGTTGATATTATTTAGCTGATTAGAACCATAATCCGTAATATCGTATCGCAAGTATCAACAAATTCAATATCCTTCGCATAATCGAACTCCTTGCGATACCTCTCCCAAAATCCGAGCAACTGCGGATTATCCCGTATGTTCTCGATAATACCCCTGTATTCTGTTAGAACATTCCCGCTCCCTCGCCCTTGAGTAGTTTCGTTGAGTGCTTTTCGCAATATGTCAGTATCGCACTCAAAATTTCGCAAAGAATAGAGAACATGAATATCGTAGAAGTCTCTCGGTCTTGTGTTGGCTATGTTACGGGATAACACCGTTTCTAATTTCTCGGCAAGCGTTGTTTCGAGGTTATACGCCATGACAGATAAATCGCGCTCATCAAACATGAGTTTGAACGAATATTCGACCTCTCGTGGAGTTATGCGGTCGCCTGTTGTTACATCAACGGTCAGAGGTACAGCAAGCGGTGGGTAATTCGCCGTTAGATGAACTCGCAACCCTTGATAATCATTAACCTCACGAATATCGGTTATTCGCTCTACTTTGAACATAACATCATCTTCTACGGCTATTGTGCAGATATTTTCGAAAATCATGCTAATTGATTCATGGGTCAGCGGATAGTTTTTAAGAGTGGTGTCCAAATCCATTGTCGCTCTTGTGTCAAGCCCGACAATCGCGGCGATTAGAAATCCGCCTTTTAGAATAAAGTTGTACTTATATTCCGATAATGAAATGCGTTCAAGCAACCGCTCCATCATGTAGTTTTGCATGACAAGTTGAGCCGAAATATTATTTTCTTTAGCTTTATTCCTGATTAACGCCTTCAACTGCATAGGATTTTTTGAAATCATAGCAACACCTCCATATATTTAAGAATTTTAGGTTTAACACGCAGTTTTTCGGAGTAGTTTATGAGTTTCGACATATCTTTCTCTTTTGAAAAAGCATACTCTTTCATTGCATGATTAACAAGCTGAATATCGCAGGTGTTGTTCCCTTTGACAATATCACACAGCGTTCGCTCGACATCGTAAACACGGAGTTTGTTCCCGAAAGGCGAGAGCTTTTCTGAAATCCCCAAGTCATAAATCTCGGCAGTGACGTATCTCGCTTTGGCGTTGTATTTCTTAAACCCCGATGAGTTATATCCGCGAGGGAATGTCAGAGCGTAGCTATGTGGAGTTCGGTCGGACAATCCGTGCAGATATAAAGCTGTTTCGTTAGAAAAAACACCTTTTGAAAAGCGATATTGCAGGAAATACATCTCGTCTTCCCACACTTCCGGCAATGCGTAGATTCCTCGTTCAACTCGATATAAGCGATTTTGCGCAACAAGTTCACTTAATAATCGACGTTGTAATCCCGCTTGTGTAACTTGCATAGAGGTGATAAAGCCGTTGTTTTGGCATAATAATTCGTCTATGCTTCCGTAGTTATTGATTTTAATCACCGCCCTTAAAAATTTTTTGAACATTTACACTTCATATTATAACATAATGTAGTATCAATGTTCAAGTGTTTTCCAAAAATATTTTTTGAGTTCATCCCACCACCAACACCGATTCGACAACATACCGCAAATCCCGTAGTCGCCTGCTAAAAGCCACACTGTCTTTTGATACAGACAACACATATGTTGGCGGCGAATATTACGACCGAGGTCAGCCCCATAGTAGGCTCCGAACGCCAAAGCGAAGAATTAGTCCTCTACCTACTAAAAGAATTCGAGGAAAACCCCGCGAAAATCTGGGAGAGCAACATTTTCGGCAAATCCCTGCACTCGCTTGTCAACGAAGGCCTTCACAACAAGCTCTACCGCATGCCGCAAGACGCCCGCATGAAGTTGCAGGAGACCATTCAGCGGATTATTAATGAGGGGTGTAATGGGTTGATTTGTATAATTCTTTAGAGGTGTGAAAAAGTTTTTATAACGCCCGACAACCCGCCTTAATGGCGGGTTGTTATTTTATTAACTAAATGATGTTTCTGCACCTTTCCCCACGAACCCGCCCCCATTCAACAGGCATACCCATTTGTTCGGCGATTTCCTCAAATTTTTTCACTAAATCGTTAGCGTTAGCGTGCTTAAACGGTGTCCCTCCAAAAGGGACAGCGACATTCTCATCGGACATTTCCGATTTTTCAATCATCGCTCTAAAATCAGCAGACTTTGCAATGTCTTCAAGCCTGCTTGCTACAACGCCGAAATCGGCATGAGCAGTTATGCGTTCATTCATTTTCCAACACTCCTTTCGTGCCTTTCGTGAAAACATAGCCGGCGTTTTGGCTATTTTCTATAAACCGATTTACCTTGTCTGTTTCACTTATAACGGTCTGATAATGCTCTATTATTGCGTTTTGCGCTATGTTTCGATTTTCAAGGGTTTGATTGTGCGTGAATTTTTCGACCGCTTCATCAATGTCATTTTTTGTAATCTGCATATTCGAGTCGGCGGTTATTTCGATTTCTCGCAGATTCTCCAAAAAGCGCATAATTTCGTCATGTTTGGGGTCTACCCATCTGAAAGAGTGTGCTTCGTTGCCTACTACCATTCGGATTTCTGCGGGTTGATATTGTATGCTCCGCATTATGTCTCTAAACGAAAAAGCCGATGTATTTTCAAAACCTGTTCGCTCCATAGCAGGGTCGAATGGGTGATTGTGGGTCACTATGTTTCCTTTGGCTCGACTCCATTGTTCGGGGGTTAGAGTTACCTCATCTCCACGCCCTTGACTTGCCCTGAACAGCTCGTTGCCGTTTGTGTCAAAAACAATCACTGTTTCATGCTCGTTTCGAGCTATGGACTTCTCGATTCGCTCAATATTTTGCATCGCATACCTCCTTAAATATAGTATATCAAATTTCGCAAGAATTGTCAACATCAATTTCCAAAACCCCATTCGCCAAAACCAAACTCCCATCATATAATAGTAAACACCATTACAAATAACTATCACATGAAAGGGAGTCATAACGTGCCAAGTATATTTCTAAGCCCGTCAACCCAGCACTTCAACCTCTACGTCAACGGCGGCAACGAGCGCCAGTACATGAACTACATAGCCGACCGAATGGAACCGTATCTGTTCTCGTCGGGCATAAGTTTCAGCCGCAACAACCCCAACCTAAACTTTGCGGCGGCAATCGCGGCTTCAAACGCGGGGAATTACAACGTCCATTTTTCGGTCCACTCGAACGCGGCGGGGGCGGGTCGCGAGGGGCAGGTTCGGGGTTCGGAGTTTTATTACGACCCGAATTCCTACGAGAGCAGGCGGCTCGCGACCATTACCGCCAACAACATGAAATACATATATCCCGACCCTACAAAAGTCCGCATTGTCCCGACCACTACACTTGGCGAGGTGGTGAACACCCGCGCAGTCGCGATTCTTTGCGAGGTGGCGTATCACGATAACCGGGAGGACGCCGAGTGGATTAAAAACAACCTCACGCCGATTGCCGTCGTTTTGGTACAAGCGTTGTGCGATTATTTCGGTATACCTTTCGTGCAAGCAAAGCCGATTTCCTACGGCATTGTAAACACCGGCGGCGCGAATCTGAACATACGTCAGCACCCGTGGGCGACGGCACGGCTTTTGGGCGTAATCCCGAACGGCGCGAGTGTACGAATAATCGGCAGAACAGGAAACTGGTACGCCGTCAGGTTCAACGACATCTCCGGCTTCTCGTCTGCCGATTTTATAGTTGTGTAAAATTAACTAAAGACGATTGCGAAATCAACGGACGCGCAATGCGCGCCCCTACATGCGCGATTTTTTATGTTTCATCTACAATAACAGGTAAATCACCCAAGCTCCGTCCCGCCCCACTCGATTACCGCAAACCCGCTTCGCACAAAGCTTTGCAGGTCTTGCTCGGGTATACTTATCGGCTTATCAAGCGGCATGAACGCCATGAAAACCCGCAGTACGCTATCGGGCGCAGGCGACACATACATCGGCGCGACTGCCTCGTATGCCGCAGTTTGAAACGTAATTAAATTGTAAGCATTGCCCTGCATAATCGGCAACCAGTAGACGATAAACTCGTTGTATTCCCGCGGAATCATGCCAAGGTATTCTAACTTTTCCTGCAAAAACGCAACGGTATCACTGCCTTTTACGACAAACCCGCTCGACAAATCCCAGTTTGCAGGGCCTTTGCCGTCCCAGTAGAGGTAGGAATACTCGCGGCCGTCGGCGTGGTTAATCAGCGTGCCGTCGGGGGCGGCAGTCACCCGCCAACCGTTGCCGTAATCGGGATAAGTCACGGTAAAACCGCCGCCAAGCGGAAACTCGACCGTAACTTCAATATCGGTGATTTCTTCGGGGTAGAGGTAGATGACGGGTTTGGCGTACGCGCCGACTGAAAATGCGAGCGGGTCAATGAAAAAGTCTCTGTCATCTTCAACATAAGCGTTCACAAGTTTCAGAATTGATTGTTCAAGGTTGTGGTTATCCATGTCTTTCCAGTATTTCTGCCCTTCTTCCCATGAAGCAAAATTCGGGTCTACTCTGTAGGCGTTGGGAATCAAAGCGGCTTTGAATTGGTTTTGGAGTATTAACCATTTTTCGTTTACATTTGCATAGAAATCCGCTTCCCACACATCAAAAGCAAACCAATTCGTCGGGGGATATATGCCTTCCGCAAACAGACCTTCCTCAAAATAATAGACCTTTTCGGAATTTTCCAAGTAATCATCGCGGTCGCGCTCGTACCATTCCAATTCCGCTTCATAAACTTTATAAAGCTCTTGATAGACGGCGATTTCCTCATCGGTTAAAAATAATTCTTCGCCGTTATAGTAATAGGGTATATTTCCATTTCCATCTTCATACAAATACCCATCATAAATCACTTGAAACTTGATAAATTCTGTCGGCGGTTGTGTGGTGAAATCAAACAGGCTGAAACGGTAATCGGTCGTGTCGCCGTCTACAATTTGATACGGCAAAGCCCAGCTTTTGTCGCCGTTTTCATCGGTGTACAGGGAGATGTGCCTGTTCAGTCCTGCGCTGGTGGAGTAGTTGCTGATTAAATCGGCAATTTCGACAAGCCCATCTGCCGTGAATTTGTAAACAACTATATTTGTACCCTCGAGACCGTCCCACTCGTTTACAAAACAATGATAAACTAAAAACTCGGGAGTTCCGTCAAAATCAAGGTCGATTAACGAACCGCCCATAAGCGTTCCGTAATTCCAAACGTCCATATCCGCTATAATCATGCTAAAAAGTTCTTCTGTCTGCTCGTTCGCAAATTCATGCGATACAGGTTCGGGTTCAATCACGATTTCAATTTCAACCGGCTCTTCTTCCTCCACCTCCGGTTCGTCCTCCGGCGGCGGCGTCACAAAAACATCGGGCGGCTCTCTGTCCTCGACCTCCGCCGTCTCGGGTTCACCACCACAAGCGGCAACCAACCCCACAAGCATAATCCCTGCAAGCAACAACGCAAATTTTCTCCTCATAATCAAACCCTCCATAAGTATTTCTAATTAAATTATATCTTTTAATTAACCCGTTGTCAACTACTATTGACAACTTTTATTATATAGTGCTATAATGTACACATGACTATTTACATCAGCGGTATAAAAGATTTCACGGGATTGCAAGGCGTAGAACTCGTCCCCGCCGCAAGAAGAACCCGCATTGCAAGATACGCACGCCCCGCAGACAAAGCGCGTTGCTTGGTGTCGGGGCTGATGTTGCGTAGAATCTGCGGTGTCACCCGCGATAATCAAATTTTACTCGGCGAAAACGGCAAGCCGTATTTAGCAACCTGCGAGACCAAATTCAGCCTTTCACATTCGGGCGAGTTTGTAATACTCGCTGTGTCCGACCGCGAACTCGGCGCAGACCCCGAAAAGGCTGTAGGGGCGGGCATTGCCCGCCCGCAAATCCACGAACTCGGCACAGACGCCGAAAGGGCTGTAGGCGCGGGCATTGCCCGCCCGCAAATCCACGAACTCGGCGCGGACATCGAGCAAATCAAACCCTACAAACAGTCCACCGCCGCCCGCTGTTTCACCCCGAACGAGCTTGAATGGCTACAAAACCAGTCAAGCAATGCGGCATTTTTCTACCTCTGGACCGCCAAAGAAAGCGTGATGAAGGCTGTGGGCAAGGGCTTTGCGCTCCCGCCGCAGTCCTTTTCCGTAAATCCCGAAACGCCGCAAAGTCCTGTAATCGCCGCCGAAAAATCGTGGTACTTGCACCATATGGAGTACAAAAACCATGTAATCTGCACGGCAAGCGAGGTCGTCACCCCTGCACCGAAATTAGTACTGCTGACCCCGCACGAACTTCTCCGATAAATAATTTTTAACAAGCAAAAAAGACTTGACAAACTATTCCAATATATGATATAATATTTCAAGTGTATATTTAACGAGGTGCAAAATGAGTAACAGAAAGAAAACCATACCTGCAAGCTTCACGTATTTGGTGAGTGACGCTTCTGTTTTAATTTTCAAATAATTTATTCCCGCCGTTATATTTCGGCGGGAATAAATTAAGTAATAGTTAATAAGGAATAATGAATAATTATTTTTAATTGTTCACTGTTCATTATTCCTTGTTCATTATTCATTATTTTTGGGAGGTAGAAAAACATGCCGAAAAGGAAGGACATCAAAACTGTAATGATTATCGGTTCGGGGCCGATAATTATAGGCCAAGCCTGCGAGTTTGACTATTCGGGGACACAGGCCTGCAAAGCATTGCGGAGTTTGGGGTACAGGATAATCTTGGTCAATTCCAACCCCGCGACAATCATGACCGACCCGGTCGTGGCTGATGTGACCTACATCGAACCGCTAAACGCCGCCCGCCTTACCGAGATTATCGCCAAAGAAAGGCCGGACGCGCTTTTGCCAAATCTCGGCGGGCAGACAGGCTTGAATTTGAGCCTTGAATTGCAGAAACTCGGCGTGTTGGAGAAATACGGCGTCGAAGTAATCGGGATTCAGCTTGACGCGATAAAGCGCGGTGAGGACAGGATTCTATTCAAGGAAGTCACCGAAAAGCTCGGCATCGAAATGGCAAAAAGCGCGGAGGCCCTCACGGTTGAACACGCGGAAAGCATCGCGGCCGACCTCGGCTACCCGGTCGTAATCCGCCCCGCATACACAATGGGCGGCACCGGCGGCGGCATTGTCTACAACAAGGAAGAACTGCGGACGGTCGTCAGCAGAGGGATTCAAGCGTCGTTAATCGGGCAGGTTTTGGTCGAGGAGAGCATTTTGGGCTGGGAAGAACTCGAGGTGGAAGTCGTGCGCGATTCGTCCGACTGCATGATAGCGATTTGCATGATTGAAAACATAGACCCAATGGGGGTTCACACAGGGGATTCGTTCTGTTCCGCGCCAATGCTCACCGTCAGCGAGGCGGTACAAGAGCGGCTGCGTAAAACCGCATTCGCGATTGTCTCCGAAATAGGCGTAATCGGCGGTACGAACGTGCAAACGGCCTACGACCCCGTGTCCGACCGAATTGTCGTAATAGAAATTAACCCGCGGACTTCCCGCTCGTCCGCACTCGCCTCAAAAGCAACAGGATTCCCGATTGCGTACGTTTCGGCACTGTTGGCGGCAGGGTTGACCCTTTCGGAAATCCCCTATTGGAAGGACGGGACTTTAGATAAGTACAAGCCTTACGGCGATTATATTGTGCTTAAATTTGCGCGGTGGGCGTTCGAGAAATTCCCCGGCATAGAGGACAAGCTCGGCACCCAAATGCGGGCAGTCGGCGAGGTCATGAGCATAGGCAGGACTTTTAAGGAAGCCTTCCAAAAAGCAATCCGCTCCCTTGAAATCGGCAGAAGTGGCTTAGGTGGCATAGAAAAATTCGAGCGGCTCACGGTCGAGAAACTACTGCAAAAAATCGCAATGCCCAACAGCGAACGGTTCTTTATAATCTACGAGGCACTCCGCAAAGGCGCAAGTGTCGAGCAGATTTACAACATCACGAAAATTAAGAAGTATTTCCTCACGCAAATGCAGGAATTGGCCGAAACAGAGGCCGCAATTGCCGCGTACAGCGGCAAGGCTCTGCCCGATGCCATGCTGATTTCGGCAAAGAAGGACGGCTTTGCGGATAAGTATCTTGCAAAACTTTTAGGCACTTCCGAAGAACAGGTGCGTCAGCATAGAGAAAAACTCGGAGTTGTGCAGGAGTGGGACATTGTGCCGGTTAGCGGGGCAGATGCGGAGTATTATTACTCGACTTATAACGGTATAGGAATACTGCCCGCAGAAGTCGCCGAATCCCGCAAGAAACGCGGCATTGCCGCCCCCGAAACTGCAAAGCGTGAAAAAGTAATCATTCTCGGCGGCGGCCCAAACAGAATCGGTCAAGGCATAGAATTTGACTACTGCTGTGTCCATACCGCGTTCGCATTGCGCGAAATGGGCTTTGAGACCATGATGATTAACTGCAACCCCGAAACGGTCTCGACCGACTACGACACCTCGGACAAGCTTTTCTTCGAGCCGCTCACTGTAGAAGACGTGTTATCAATCTGCAAAAGTGAGCAACCGCTTGGAATTATAGTGCAATTCGGCGGGCAGACCCCGCTCAATATCGCCGACGAGCTGAAAAAAGCAGGTGTGCCTATCCTCGGCACAACCCCCGAAACGATTGCGCTCGCCGAGGACAGAGATTTATTCCGAAAAATGATGGATAAAATGAACGTCCCCATGCCCGAATCGGGGATGGCGAGCAACTACGAGGAGGCGGTGAAAATCGCCGCCAAAATCGGCTATCCCGTTATGGTAAGGCCGTCGTACGTTTTGGGCGGGCGGGCAATGGAAGTGGTTTACGACAATGCACAACTGAAAAAATATATCGAGACAAACGCGCAATATATCAGGGACGACGCGCCGATTCTAATCGACTGTTTCTTGGACAACGCGCTTGAGTGCGAGGCGGATGCCTTGGCGGACGGCAAAAGTGCGTTCGTGCCTGCGGTAATGGAGCATATCGAGTACGCGGGGGTGCACTCCGGGGATTCGGCGTGCGTGATTCCGACGGTTAATATTAGCCCGGAGCAGACCGAAACTATCGCCGAGTACACCCGCAAAATCTCGGCAGAATTGGGCGTTGTGGGCCTGATGAACATTCAATACGCCATTCATCGCGGCAAGGTTTACGTCCTCGAGGCCAATCCGCGCGCCTCACGAACCGTTCCGCTCGTCTCGAAAGTTTGTAACTTAAACATGGCGAATATCGCGGTAAAGCTGATTATGTCGGCGTATCTGCCCGATGATTCACCCGAGAAAGTTAATTTAGCGGCCATGAAAAAGCCCGAAATACCCTATTACGGCGTGAAAGAGGCGGTTTTCCCGTTCAATATGTTCCCTGAAGTTGACCCCATCTTAGGCCCTGAAATGCGCTCTACAGGCGAGGTGCTGGGACTTTCGCGCTCGTTCGGTTTGGCGTTTTACAAGGCACTTGAGGGCAGTAAAAATATTCTGCCGCTCAAAGGCTCTGTGTTAATTTCAGTCGCGGAAAAAGACCGCGGCGAGCTGCTCGAGACCGCGAAACTGCTCGACTCAATCGGCTTCAAAATCTTCGCAACAGGCGGCACAGCGGCGTTTCTCACCGAGAACGGCGTGAAATCCGAGTATATCAAAAAAATCTACGAAGGCCGCCCGAATATTTCAGACGCCATAAAAAACCACGAGCTTGACATGATTATTAACACCCCCGGCGGCAGTAAGCAGAGCAAGTTTGACGACTCGTATATTCGCAAATCTGCAATCAGGTACAGCGTGCCGTACATGACGACTTTAACAGCGGCGTTGGCGGGCGCGAAGGGGATTGCGGAGAAGATTCAGAGCCCGAATGAGGAGGTTTTTTCTTTGCAGGAGTATCATGTTGGGTTGTGAGGTCTAATGTATTATTCCTCCCAAAAAAACTAAAGTTTTTCTTAGAATTACCGATATAAAATATAAGGTAAATTTTCCCAATATGCTTAAAGGACTAAGCATAAATTATTACCCCTGCACCAAACAGTAGACAAATTTTTGCGCAGGATATTTTTTGTCAGACTGAAGGCTGGCGCAGTGCGCTTTTTGCGCGAATATACGCTTATATTTAAGCAAAATTTAACGCAGTCTGGCAGAAAATAGACAAGCAAAAATGTCTATTGTTTGGTGCAGGGGTAATATTATCAAGGAGGATACAAAAATGCGTATAGGACAAGTAACACAGGACAATTACAAGGATTTTTTGAGAATTTTAGGCGTAAAAAATCCGAAAAACCTTGAGAGGTTAAACGGTGAAAGCGAGAAGAGTCAAGTTACTACAAGCCCTTTATTAAAAGGTGGAAGTAAAATAGGTAAAATAACAATGGATGACATTTGCTTTGATGAATTGGAAAGAAGGCTTGTAGCAAGTGGTGCTTGCGAGGGTATGTTAGTCAGACCGGGCGAAACGCCTTCCGATTGGCAAAAAATTGTCGATGTTCCCGATTCGATTAGGGATAGAATTGTTAATAAAATGCGCGAAATGGTTCTTTCAATGTCAAAAGGCGGTTTAATAACAGCGAGCCAAGCCGACGAATTAAATGCACTTAAAAAAGAATATAGAGGGACAATTCCACCGAGTGAAAGAAAATCGGCAACATGGACTTTAGGTCAAATAGCAGGTGAAGAAGAAGTACGTTTGGTTAGTTACATCATGTCGCGTGTACCCGGTTGGCAACCCGGCATGGCTTTCGACCCGAAAATACTTACAGAGTCGAATTGGGGCTTGGGGTTTGATGTTAAGGCTTAATAAACGAAAAAATATTCCAAAAATGTACGTTTGTCAATGATATGTTACAAATTTTTTCAAAAAACTTCACCCGATATAAGAAAAGCGTTCAAAACCTCTCTCGGAGATTT
>WRMK01000039.1 GCA_009777155.1 Oscillospiraceae bacterium | reverse complement strand
CAGGGTTCCGCACGTCTCCGTTCGACTTGCATGTGTTAGGCGCGCCGCCAGCGTTCGTCCTGAGCCAGGATCAAACTCTTTGAAGTTTGTATAATCACGCGAATTTTTACGGCAGAAGTCACCCCCCACCCATTTCGCGAAATTACCTTGTTGCTCAAATAAACGCTAACTTGTTACAATTTTTTGAAAATTGCGAAAATTAGTTTGCTTATCCGAAATTATTTTTTTAGTAATTCTTTTTACAGAACCACTGGAATTTTCAGGTTCATAGTTCAGTTATTGTTCAATTTTCAAGGTACAATGTATCTCCCTAACGGGAGCTACTCGGTTTGCTCCTGCAAAATTTGTCTCGCAAACCTCTCCGGTTTCGCGACAAAATTTGCCAGATTAACTTTCCGATTAAAACGCCGCCGCAAGCGACAGCTTTACCAGTATATCACCGAATTCTGCCTTTGTCAATACTTTTTTCGCAAATTTTTTATATTTTTTGCATTTTCGGCATATTGCACAATTCTAAAGTGGTTTGTTTGTGCATATACTCTAATTTGCCGTTCGTCAATATAGACATAGTATTTGGCATTTTCCATATATAATATGTGTATTTCTGTGTAAATTGACTATTTTCACCAAAATCTATTGCAATTGTCAAATAAATATGTTATTATTGTATACAAGTAATTGCGAAAGGGTGACAATTCACATATGGAAAGTAGATTGGAAACTATTCAAAACCTTATTTCTCCGCTTAAATACGCCAAAATCCGCATAGATTTGACAAAAGATTTCCCTGTTACAATTTACGGGGACAGTTTTCACGGGCGCAAAAACCGCAAACTTTTACTGCGGGACATGATTTCGTCGGAAGACCTGCCGAATTTTATCGCGCAATTGGACGACGTCTTCAAAAGCCCCGAAAATATCCTGCACGCCCACGCCCGAATCAGCACAGGCGGGGACGCCGCGGGGTGGAACTGGTTCCTTATAAGGTGTGAGCGGGCCAAGGAAACTTTCGGCAAGGTCTACCTTGACGGCATACTTTTGGACGTGACGACCTACACCGACACGATAAATGACGACCCCGCCCTGCTCGAATTCCGGCGCAAGGAAGACGAGAAAATGTCCCGCGCCATCAACCGAAAGCTGCTCCTCACCGACGTTTTAGACCCCAAATACTTAGAGCAGATTCAACAGCCGTTCATCGACCGCGGCCTGTTCTCGGCGATTTATGACGATGAGGATAAAATTATTTGTGCGCCTATTACCCCCGACAAAGCCAAAAATTTTGTCCATGTGGAAAAAAGCGAAATCAGAATCAGCAGAATCGTCGCCGCACACTGGACAATCGCCGCCCCCACGCAGGAATTGCTCGACGAGTGTAAGCACTTGCACCTTATTTTATTACAGGCAATCTCGCAAATCGCCAACTCCTTCGCCCTGCTCTACAACGAGACCTATAATTCAGACCGGGCTAATAAGCTTTTGAGCGAACATATCGAACAGCAAATCCTTGTAAACAACGTCTACAACCTAATCCTCGAGCGCAAAGGTTCTGCCGAGGCTTTGGCGGCAGTCTTCAAATTGGTCGGGGAATACATGAGCATGCGGCGCATTTGTGTCTACGAAGATGCACCCGACGAGAAATCCGTCAAGCTGATTTACGAGTGGAAGTCGCCGAAATCTCCCGACTCCGCAAAGCCCGACTACGCCTACTCCGAAATCGCGAAAATCCAAGAACGCTTAGAATACACCGACATGTACCTGCCGCCATCGGGCGAGAATCCGTCGGGGGTTTTCATGCCCGATAATTGTACAGTCGCCAATCTCATAGGCGACGGTGTCCGATTCGGCATAATCACCTTCGCGCCGTTGGTCCTCGGCAGAGTCCCGACCGCCCCCGAGAGCAAGATTCTACGCAGTGTTTCGCAGATTACCGCCGCGTTACTCATGCAAAAAAAGGCGGACGAGAAAATCAAGGAGTCGGACGAGAAACTCAAGCACTTGGCCTTCAACGACCCGATTCTGCACATTCCGAACCGCGCAATGTTGGACAAAGAGCTTGAAACCGAGTTGCAGAGCGGGGGTACGGGCGCGGCGGCAACCGTCAAAATCACCAACCTGCATACTTTCAACGAGCTTTTCGGCCACGAATACACCGACAGTATGCTCCGTGACGTTGCAAAACATATTGCAGATTTGCCGGTTCAAAGCCTGACTGTGTACCGTTTTTCGGGTACTGCGCTGATGTTTCTGTGGCGGGGCGCGGACGAAGTCGCCGCTAAAGAATTGGTCGAGAATTTAATTAACAGGTTCAAAAAACCGTGGAAGCAAGCCGACGGCGAGCATTACTTAGACGCCGGTATCGGCGTGACTATTTACCCGAACGGCCAAAGCGGGCAGTGCCTAAATTCTATAGGCGCAGGGATTAGGCCCATGCCCGATTCTGCGTACATTGATATAGAACAGCGGCAAAACTGCGCCGACGCCATTTACCGCGCCGCCGCCTTGGCATTGTACAAAGCGACCGAATATGGCACAAACAGCTACGCCTTTTACACCGACGAGTTCAAAGCCGAGGCCGACATAAACTACGAACACGCCCGCAATTTACGCAACGCAATCATCAACAACATGCGGGACTTCACAATTAAATACCAACCCATAACCCCCGTTGACCCCGCCGAAGAAGCGCCTTTCGTCTGCTACGAAGCCTTAATCAGCCGTGAAGATTTACCCACCGAAAAATTAATCCAACTTGCCGAAAACATGGGCTTAGACATAGAAATAGACAAGTGGGTCATGAGGAACGCCTGTATCTTCTGCAAACAAATGCAGGAGACGCGGCCTGATTTCGCGGTCAGTGTGAACGTAACGCCGCGTGTATTGCGCTCGGGTTCGGTAATCGGCATGGTGCGTGATGCGTTGGAGCAGTCGGGGCTTGGCGCGGGGTCACTCCTGCTCGAAATTCCCGAGCGGGTCTTCGCGGACAATCTCACAGGAATCCTCCCGATACTCAAAAAGCTCCGTGACAGCGGCACAAAGCTAATCATAGACAGCTTCGGCTCGGACTTCGGCGGCCTGCGCCTGCTCCGCCACTCCTACGTGGACATGGTCAAGATAGATTTCAGCCTGTTCACAAACGTATTCAGCGAGTTCGACGAAATCTGGGTAAACGCGGTCTCGAAACTGGCTACCTCCTTAGAACACGGCATCTGCGTAAAACGCATCGAAAACCCCGAACAGCTTAATAATGCTAAGAAATATGGGGTTAAATACGCGCAGGGGAATTTGTTCGCCGCACCCTCCGCGACAATTAATAATGAATAAGGAATAATGAATAATTGTGGTGTCGCTTCGCGACGGTTTTAGACCTTGATAGGCGTGAATAATCTGATTGCGAGTGGTGGATTATTCAATCGGAAAACCGTCGCGGAGCGACTCCACAATTATTCCTTATTCATTATTCCTTATTACTTGGTAAAATTGCTTGCAATTTTACCAACAATCAGTTATAATAGTTTTATGACACATATAAAACGAATTATCGGCCTTTCACTTGAATACTTTAAGCGGCCCGACAAGCTGCTTATTTTGCTGTGCGTTGCGGCTTGCCTGTACAGCTCGCTGATGCTTTACGGCATGGTGCAGAACAATGTGACCCCGTTTGTGACGTCGCGGCATTATCTTATGCAGTTGGCGGTGACGGTGGTGGGGATAATCGCCGCGCTTGTGATAATGGCGATAAACTACAAGTATATCGCCAAGTTTTGGTACGTCTCGGCGGCGGCGGGGTTAATTCTGATGGGTCTGCTGTTCACGCCGCTCGGTATGCAGGCGGCGGGCAGCGAGGAGATTAACTGGCTTAATATTGGCTTCACCGCCATTCAGCCGTCGGAGTTCGTCAAGGTCTTCTTTGTCGTAACTTTCTCCACTCACTTAGCCAAAATAGGCAAGCGCATGAATCAAATCCCGCACTTGGCACTGCTTTTCCTGCATGCTGTAACCCCAATGGCGTTGGTGCTCTCACGGGGCGACTTCGGGACGACTTTGGTGCTGATTCTGATGGTGCTGACCCTGCTGTTCATTGCGGGGCTGTGGTGGCGGTACGTGGCGGTTATCGCCGCGCTTATCCCCGTTGTTGCATACATTGTCTGGAATTACATCTTCAAAGAGTATCACCGCCTGCGAATCTTGGTAATCATCAACGAAGAAATCCGCGAGGCGCAGATTCTCAACTTCTTCAATCAGCAATACCGAAGCCTCATGGCGCTCGGTTCGGGCGGGCTGACCGGCAACGGCTTATCGGGCGGCGAGTATATCTATGTCCCCGCATTCCACACCGACTTTATTTTCACGTATATTGGCATGGTACTCGGGTTCGTCGGGTGTGCAGGGGCGTTGTTAATTATTGCATTAATTCTTTTTCGGGTACTCGGAATCTGCCTTATCGCCAAGGACACCCTCGGCAAATATCTCTGCGTGGGGGTTTTCTCGATGATTTTCTACAATACTATTATAAATGTAGGCATGTGCTTGGCGGTCTTCCCCGTAATCGGCCAGACACTGCCCTTCTTCAGCGCAGGCGGCAGCGCAGTCCTAAGCCATTTCATGGCAATAGGCTTAGTGCTGTCGGTGCGGGCGCATAAGGATAAGAAGTATAATATGTTTTATACCGAGAAAGAATGACGGACAATTGACAATTGACAATGGATAATGGACAATTAATGTAGGGGCGCGCATTGCGCGTCCGCACTGCAAAAATTTCCAACCACAGAAAAACGCCATCGAATGTAGGGGCGCGCATTGCGCGTCCGCACTGCAAAAATTTCCGACCACAGAAAAACGCCATCGAATGTAGGGACGGGCTTCCATGCCCGTCCGCAAATCCCCCACAACCAACGAAAACCCACGGTCGGGCATGGAAGCCCGACCCTACAGAAAAACGCCATTGAATGTAGCACTGCAAAAATTTTCGCAACCGCCGATAAACCACGGGCGAACGCAGTTCGCCCCTACACTGAAAAAACCTACAGGCAACAGGAAAATTCGGAAACATTGAAAAAATTTTCACAATCAAAAACCCCGAAAGGAACAAAAACCATGCAAAACCCAACCCTTAAACCCGAAGACCTCTACCCCGCCGTAGAAATCGAGGCGAAACGCGCACGTTTCGAGCAAGCCATCGCCGACTACAGGAAACATTTCGGCGACTCCGCCATGGAAAACATGCGGTTCTTTTCAGTGCCGGGCCGCACCGAAATCAGCGGCAACCACACCGACCACAACCGCGGCAAAGTCTTGGCGGCGAGCTTGAGCCTTGACATAATCGCGGTCGTTGAGCCGATTGAAATCGGCAAAATCGTGATAAAATCCGAGGGCTTTGACGAAAATCACGTCATGCTGGATTATTTGGAGCCTGTGCCGCACGAGAAAGGCACCTCCGAGGCCCTGATACGCGGGGTTGCGGCGGGGTTTGTCAAGTCGGGGTACAAGGTCGGCGGCTTCAAAGCCTACACCACCTCGGACGTCCTGCTCGGCTCGGGAATGTCGTCGTCGGCGGCGTTTGAGGTCATGATTGGGATTATTTTGTCGGCACTTTATAATAATGGCAAGGTCGAGACCTCGCGCATTGCCAAAATTTCACAAAAAGCCGAGAATGACTTTTTCGGTAAGCCAAGCGGCCTGTTAGACCAGATGGCGTGTGCAACCGGCGGCTTTATCGCCATTGACTTCATCGACGAAGGCTCGCCGATTATCAACAAAGTCAACGCGGGAATCAACGACTTCGGGCATGACCTGTGCATTATCAACACCGGCAGCGACCACTGCGGCATGACCGACGAATACGCCGCGATTACCGCGGAAATGCGGGACGTCGCGTCGTTTTTCGGGGTGGACTGCCTACGGAAAATTTCCCGCAAGGACATAGTCCTGAACACCAATGTTCTACGCAAGACCTACGGCGACCGCGCACTGCTGCGCGCCCTGCACTTCTACGAGGAAAACGACAGGGTAGACAAGCTTGTACATGCCCTTGAAAGTAGCGATTTCGAGCATTTTTTGACCTATATTAGGCAATCGGGCGACAGCTCGTTCAAGTATCTGCAAAATATCTACTCGACAGGCGACGTGAAATGCCAGCCGATTGCAGTCGCACTCAATGCCGCCGAGGATGCCTTGGAGGGCAAGGGCGCGTGCAGGGTACACGGCGGCGGATTCGCAGGGACAGTGCAAGCCTTCGTCCCGCACACAATGCTCAAAGAGTTCAAATTCGCACTCGAAAGGATTTTCGGAGTAGGCTCATGCTACGTATTGAGCGTGCGAGAACACGGAGCGACGGAATTGACGATGGACAATTGACAATGGACGATGAACAATTGACAATGGACAATGGACAATGGACAATTGTGGAGTCGCTCCGCGACGTTTTCCGATTGAATAATTTAGAACTCGCAATCAGTTTATTCACACCTATTAAAGTCTAAAACCGTCGCCAAAGGCGACACAACAATTGTCAATTGTCCATTATCAATTGTCAATTATCAAAAGTGGGTTATTATGTATAAAAACTACGATATAATTATAGTCGGCTCGGGGGTTGCGGGGTTGTACGCGGCTTTGCATCTTGATGCCGCGTTCAGGGTTTTGGTGCTCTCGAAAGGCGAAGTCGCCGTCAGCAATTCGTCGCTTGCACAGGGCGGCATTTCCGCCGTCATCGATACTGAAAACGACAGCTGTGAGACCTTCATAAGCGATACGCTCAAAGCGGGCGGCAATCAAAACAACCTGCAAAATTTGACGATAATGGTTGAGCAAAGCCGTGCGGAAATCGAGAACTTGGTAGGTCTCGGCGTGGATTTTGATAGGGATAAAAGCGGCAATCTCGCCCTTGCACTCGAAGGCGGCCATTCAAAAAAGCGCATCGTTTTTCACCGCGACAGCACAGGTAGCGAGGTCACGAACACGCTCGTAAAGCGGGTTCGCGAGCGTAGTAACATTACCTTGCTCGAAAATGCACACCTGCTGAACTTGGAAAAACTCGACGGCTTTTTCACCCTGAATATTAACAACAACTGCTACATTTCGCCGACCTGCATACTCGCAACGGGCGGCATTGGCGGGGTTTACAACTACACCACCAACAGCCCCTCGGCAACAGGCGACGGGATTTATTTCGCCCATAAAATCGGCGCGGTAATCAAAGATTTATCACTCGTGCAATTCCACCCGACGGCGTTTGCAAACGCGAACGATTTTCAAAGTGAGCGGTTTTTAATTTCGGAGGCAGTCCGCGGCGAGGGGGCGTATCTGCTCAATTGCAACGGCGAACGCTTTATGCAAAACTACGACGCCCGCCTTGAATTGGCCCCGCGTGACGTCGTTTCGCGGAGCATTTTGGCCGAGCAAAATCGGACAGGCAGTGCCGAATTTTTCCTCGACCTACGGCACAAAAACGGCGAGTATATCCAAAGCCGTTTCCCGCAAATTCACGCAAAACTGCTGACCTGCAACATCGACATGACACAAGAACCTGTGCCGATTTACCCCTGCCAGCACTACATTATGGGGGGGATTGAAACGGGCGGCAATGGCGAGACGGCGGTGTCGGGGCTGTACGCGGCGGGCGAGTGCTCCTGCACGGGCGTCCACGGGAATAACAGGCTCGCAAGCAACTCCCTGCTCGAGGCGTTGGTATTTTCACGCCGCGCCGCCACGCACATAAACGCAAATGCACCCCGCAATTTTTCCGCAGAAATACAGCTGAAAATCCCACCCGGTGCAACCCCCACCAACATAGACTACGCGCCGATTCGCACGGAACTCCGCAACATAATGCAACGCGCATATTTCATCACCCCCGACTACGCCGAAATCCGCAAAAACCTACCGCGAATTGCGGAAATTAAACAACTTCTCGAATCGGAAAATCTCGTTCTCACCCCCGAATTAATCGAGACAAAGGCATTGGCAACTACTGCATATTTAATTTTATCGTAGGGACGACCGGGGGCGGCGGGTCGGCAGGGGGAAGGGGGTCTATGTCCGCGCCGAGTGCGGTGTCGCAGGCCCGCTTTTTGCAATTGATAAAGCTTAACTTTCTCGAGCCGAACCGTTAGTAAGTAGCACAAACCCTTATTCGAGTGCAGACTATTTAATTAGATGAAACCCGTCAAGTCGTGAACTTGTAAGGTTGCAATCGAGAAAGTGGGGTCTGAACAGCCTGTGTGGCGGGCTGGCGAAACCGCACTCGGCGCGGACATAGACCCCCTTCCCCCTGCCGACCCACCGCGGTCGTCCCTACATTTCACAACAGAAAAGGCAGGACTAAAATCATGAAGATTCCACAATTCCACATCGACAAAATAATCAACACCGCGCTCCGTGAAGACCTGACTTACATCGACACGGCGACCGACTTGCTAATCCCGGAAAGCCAAGTCACGACCGGGTTTTTCTTGGCGAAGGACAGCGGGATTCTCGCGGGGATTGACGTTGCTTGCCGTGTTTTTGAATTGATTGATACTATCGAAAGTGGTGAAAATATTACCGTCAAAAAATATTTCAAGGACGGTGACAAAATAAAAAACGGCGACAAACTCGCCGAAGTGACCGCGAAAACCGGCACCTTGCTAAAGGCCGAGCGAACCGCGCTGAATCTGCTCTGCCACATGAGCGGAATTGCAAGCAGAACCCGCCTTTTTGCCGATTCTGTAAGTGGTACAAATGCGCGAATCGCCGATACTCGCAAGACTTTGCCGGGCCTGCGAGTACTGCAAAAGTACGCGGTGACTTGCGGCGGCGGCTTTAATCACCGTTTCAATCTTTCCGACTCCGCAATGCTCAAAAACAACCACATAGACGCGTGCGGCGGGATTGCCGCGGCTGTGAAAGTGCTCCGCGCAAAAATTTCCCACACCGCGAATATCGAGGTGGAAGTGCGGGATTTGAAGGAGTTGCAAGAGGCGATGGCGGTGGGCATAAAGCTGATAATGCTCGATAATATGAGCGTTACCGAAATGAAAAAGGCGGTGAAACTTGCCCGAAAGCACCCCGACCTTTTCCCCGACATAATCCTCGAGGCCAGCGGGAATGTCACGCTCGAGAACGTCCGCGAAATCGCCGAGACGGGCGTGGATATAATCAGCGTGGGCGGGCTTACGCATAGTGTGCAGGCGTTTGATGTTGCTTTTAGGGTTGGTTGTTGATAATTATGTGCAAACCCCTGTGATTTAGTTAAATCGCAGGGGTTTTTGTTGTTTTTAATCAAACATAAGTAATTTATAAGGCTCAACCTCCAATTCATCGGCAATTTTGATGAGTGTCCGCAGGGATATAGGCTTATAGCACCCCGCCGCCTCTATCTGCGAATAATATGAGACCGACACCCCCAATTTCTCCGAAAACGTCTCCTGCGTATAGCCGCGCACCCGCCTGTAATAGGCTATTTTCAGCCCGACCTTGCGGAAAGTGTCTTCGTATTCCTTTTTGGCCAAATTTATCACCCTTTATTTATTATAATGATTGAGGGTGAAATAGCGTAGCTATTTCATGCGGTTTGTTCCAAACCGCCCACACAAGCTACCCACCCAACAACTCCCCCACCGTTATCCCCAACGCCTTAGCCAACAGCACAACCTCAAAATCCTGCACAAGCCTATGTTGTCCCTCAAGGCGAGATAGACTCGTTGCGCTAATATCCATGCCCAAAACTTGCAAGTGAGCTAAGAAATCCTTTTGTTTGATTCTGCGTTTTTTGCGGATTTCAGCCACTTTTACACCGACTATATTCTTATCGCCCGGTTCAATGACCCTCGGTTTCATATGTAAGCCCCCCTTTTTGTAAATTTTAACATTAAAAGGGCTTGACATAATGCGATTATCGCAGTATAATAAAAATATAATGCAGTTATCGCATTAAAAATATGAAGGGAAGGTAATTATTACATGGCAAAAAGAATATTAGCCGTTATGTTGGCGGCAATGTTGGTTATCGGTATAACCGCTTGTGGCGGTGGGGGAGGCGAAGGCACTTCCGGAAACAGTTCGAGCAGAAACAGCGGCGTGGTCCCTCGCGGAAGCAGTACAAGCAATCCCGGCAACGAAAACCCCGGCGACACAAACACAGACGACACCGAAACTCCAAATCCCCCACCCCCGGACGAACCTCTGTTAAATTTGCCGTTGGTTGTTGTAAATAATACGGTAGTAGATGATTATTTTATTGACAATGGCGGTAACGTCCGTAGATACTCCTCATATAGCGGCGCATTCGATGACATTATTATAAGCGATGTTCGTTCAGTTGAAAATAGCGACAGTTATGGGGGTACTCAGTTCTTTATAAAAAACGATAATTCCTTATGGGCAATGGGGAACAATAACTATGGACAGCTCGGCGACGGCACCGGGGTAAATAAAAATGAACCTGTAAAAATATTAGATAATGTCGCAAACGCTTATTCTGTTAAGGAATCAATAGGAATAGCTTACGCTTATGCAATCACAACCGACAGAAAATTATATAGGTGGGGAGAACATAATAAAGAAAAAATATATGCGCCCGAGGAATTTTTAGATGATGTTGTTAGTTTAGATGTTGCGGGATATGCAATAAAATCAGACGGTTCATTATGGACTTGGGATACGAATTATTTTTCTCCTCAAGATTTATATTTTGACGGAAAGCCAACAAAAATAATGAGTGATGTACAGGCTGTACAGACTTCTTTATACCTCAGTTATAGTTTGGACATTTATGTAATCAAAGGTGACAATAGCCTTTGGACATGGAACATAAGCAGAATATCCGAGAATTTTGGGGCGAATATCAGATACGAAACAACAGATATTGAAAAAATCCTTGACGATGTTAGGAATCTTGAAATTTATACTAACAACTATGGTCATTCAATATTTATAATTACCGCCGATAATGTTTTATGGGGGCGGGGCGAAAACGCAAGAGGGCAACTTGGCGACGGCACTAAAATTAACCGCGATGAGCCTGTAAAAATTATGGACGGCGTTGCTGATGTAAGAGGGGGGGCAATACTTGATTTGCAAGGGAATGTTTGGTCGTGGGGCAGTAACAATCCAACGCCCGAAATAATTTTAACAGATATAGCCGCCCTTTGTGGTGATTACTTTTTGGGGAAAAGCAGGTATTTGTATGATAGAAACGGTAACGAGATTATCGGGAATGTAAAACTTCCGTCAAGCGTGGTTTATAATGGTGATGGTTCGGTGGAAACTTAAAAACCACAAAAAAACCACCCCCGATTCCAAAATCGGGGGCGTCTATTATGCTTTACATTTCTACTAAAATATCATTCTTATCCCGAAGTACACTCTCGTTAATCACCAACCCCACAACAGTCTCCCCATTAACAGCAATCGACTTCACGCCGCTTTCCTTGCCGTCGGGATTGCGAACCTTAATGTTCAGTTCCTTGCCCCTGAAAATCTTCGTCATTTCAAATTCTTTCCACTCCGAGGGGATTGACGGATTAATTTCAATCCCGCCGATTTCGGGGCGCAGGCCGAGTATGCCTTCAACCGAAGCCACCATAACAGTAGACGCCGTGCCGGTTAGCCAGTGATTATGCGAACGCCCTGCGAACGGGCTGCCCTTGCCCTCGGTGAACTGCCCGTGAGCGTACGGCTCGATTACACGCAGGTCTGCGTTGTCGTTCATAGTCGCGGGAGAAGCGTTGCGCCAGTACTCAAAAGCACGATTGCCCCTGCCCATGAGTGCCTCCGCCAAAATCGCCCAGCCTTGCGGGTGAGAGAAAATCCCTGCGTTCTCCTTTGCATAGTTATTGAACACAACCATCAAAGCCCCGTCAAATGCGTGTTTAACGTATGGCGGGTTCATTACTTGGATACCGTAAGGCGTGCTCAACTCGCGGTAAACGCTGTCCATCGACAACTTCGCCTGCTCCTCGGACGAGTACCCCGAAATAACCGCCCACGACTGCGGATTCAGCCACATCGAGGCCTCGGGGTCGTCCCGCTTGCCGATGACGTCGCCATTCTCGCGATAGCCGCGAATCCAACGGTCTTGGTTCCAACATTCGTCGATTACGGGGTTAATTTTCGCGCTTATTCCGTCTAATTCGGCAATGTAGGCATCGTCTTTCTTGAATTCTGCAAAAAGGCGCAAAAGTTTTATCGCGTACACAAACTGGAACACCACAAAAGTACTCTCGCCCTTTTTACCAAGCCGCAAGCAGTCATTCCAGTCTGCGTGCAGCCCTGCCGGCATGCCGTGTCCGCCTAAGTTGTCCATTGAGAATTTTATTGCACGTTGCAAGTGTTGGTACACAGAGCCGCTCTCGTTATTGTCCGCATACGAGATTACCTCGTCAAGGAACGCAGTATTTCCCGTCTCGGTAATATATTTGTACACGGTCGGGAACAGCCATAGCGCGTCGTCGGCGCGATAGCTTGGGTGGCCTGTTTCCTTGTCGTAATCGGGGTCGCCCGGGCCTTTTTCAAAACCGGGGTTGTGGTTATATTTTACAAGGGGCAAGCCGCCGCCATTCGTCATCTGTGCCGACAACATGAACCGCAACTGGTCTGCCGCCCAATCAGGCGCGAGGTGAATTATACCCTGAATATCCTGCACAGTATCGCGATAACCGAATCCGTTTCTCAAGCCACAGTATGCAAACGAAGCCGCCCGCGACCAAATGAACGTAATAAAGCACTGATAAGCGTTCCAGACGTTGAGCATGTTGTTGAAATTGTCGTCGGGAGTTTTGACCTTCAAGTTGCCGAGCTTGCCATGCCAATAGCTTACAAGTTTCTGAACTTCCGCTTCGGCAACGCTCACATCGCCGTACCGCGCCACTAATTCAGCGGCCTCTTTTTCGGGCTTCTGCCCTACCACGTAAATAAACTGCTTGCTCTCGCCGTCATTCAAGGTAATATCAGACTGCAAAGCACCGCACGAGTTTCCGTTGTAATTCAAGTCGTTTTGAAGCCCGTCCGCAATACCGGCAGGGTTGTGATAACCTTTATAATTGCCGAGGAACTTGTCCCTGTCGCCGCAATACTTATCGGCAGTCGCGCCCGCCAACCCGAAGAACCGTTCTTTAGTCGGGTCGTTGAAATTCTCGTTGTAGACCTGCTTGATGAAATTATTTTGGAAATAAGTCCGCGAGATATACTGGGTATACTGCAAATTCACCTGGTCCTGCTCATAATTCGGGTCGTTGGTGAACTCTATGTAGCCCGTGACCGACAACTTCCGCGCCTTGCCGCTGTTGTTGGTAACTTTCAAGCACCAAACTTCATATTCGGCATCAAGCGGCACGTAGTACAACGTCTCCGATTGTATACCTGTATACTCGGATTTAATTTTCGTATAAGCCGTACCATGGCGGCACTCGGACTTGAAGTCGCCTAAATCTTTGCAGACCGGCGCCCACGAGGCCGACCAGTAGTCGCCGTTGTCGCCGTCTTTCAGGTAGATATACCGCCCCGGCTGGTCTAACGGCGCGCCGTTGAAGCGATACCGCGAGAGCCGCCCGTTCGCGCCGGACTTCACAAAGCTGTACCCCCCCGCGTTGTTGGAAATAATCGCGCCATAAAGCGGCGAACCCAAATAATTCGCCCACGGCGCGGGGGTGTTGGGCGAGGTGATTACATATTCCTTGTTCTGCTCATCGAAATATCCGTATGTGCTTTTTTGCATTTTACGTGCCTCCTCATATTTTTTGGTATTATCTAATTGTAACATAGATAACAAGGGTTGCACAAGGGCGGTTTTTTGCACAAAGTTTCGCCTTCAAATTTGGTTAATATTACCACACTTGACAAATTCCGACAAAAGTTGTACAATATTAACTATAACAATGCCGAACCTCGGAATGTAGGGGCGCGCATTGCGCGTCCGTGGTTATAAGGCATATCGACCTCGTAAATGCACACGGCTAATAATAATAGAAAGTTAAGCCCCCATGCCGCAAATGACTTAAAAGTTTGTGCAAGTGTGGGCGGCATGGTAGGAAAAATGTTTGCAAAGGTTAACGGCATGGGGCTTTACGGCATGAACGCCTTTCCGGTCACTGCGGAAATCAGCACCACGCCCGGCAACGTCCCCGCGTTTGAAATTGTCGGCTTGGCGGACGCGTCGGTTCAGGAAAGCCGCATGCGAATCCGTTCGGCACTGAAAAATTCCGAAATCGGCACAAAGCCGTTCAATACAGTCGTCAATCTCGCGCCCGCCTCGGTTCGGAAAACAGGCTCGCTCTACGACCTTACGATTTTGACGGCAGTGCTTGCATCATACGACTTGATAAAAATTAACATAGACGACTGCGCCTTCTTCGGGGAAGTCTCTCTCGGGGGGGACGTGAACCCGGTTCACGGCGCGTTGACACTTACGATTGCTGCCCGCGAACACGGTATCAAGAAAATTTTTCTGCCCGCCGCGAATGCCAAGGAAGCCGCAGTCACCGAGGGCATGGCGGTCTACGGCGTGAATAATATCCGCGAGTTGGCGAATCATTTAATGAACTTAAAGACCATCGAGCCGCACGAGACCTACGTTCCCGCCGCCGACGATTTCCGCGAGGCATTGGACTTTGCAGACGTGAAAGGTCAAGAAAATGTCAAGAACGCGCTCGAAGTTGCGGCGGCGGGATTCCACAATATCTTGATAATCGGCACGCCCGGGACAGGCAAAAGCATGTTGTCCAAAAGGCTTCCGTCGATTTTGCCGCAGATGAGTTTTGGGGAAAGTTTGGAGACTACCCAGATTCACTCGGTGGCGGGGATTTTGGACGCGAAAAATCCGTTGGTGACAACTCGGCCGTTCAGGAACGTCTCGCATACCGCCTCGGCAATTGGGCTGATAGGCGGCGGCAGTATCCCCATGCCGGGCGAAATTTCGTTGGCGCATAACGGCGTGCTGTTCTTGGACGAACTGCCCGAATTCGACCGCAAAACCCTTGAAACTCTGCGCCAACCTTTGGAGAACGGCGAGATACACATAACTCGTGCGGGCGGCAAGGCGAATTACCCCTGCAAAATAATGTTGGTCGCCGCCATGAACCCTTGTCCCTGCGGCAATTACGGACACCCGACGAAACGCTGTTCCTGCAACGAGCGGCAAGTGACGAATTATCTCGGCAAAATCAGCCAGCCTGTGCTCGACCGCATCGACATTCAAATCGAAGCCGCCCCCGTAAGCTACACCGAAATCTCCGACAAGGCGAAGGGCGAGCCGTCGGCGGCGGTGCTGAAAAGGGTCGAGGCGGCCCGTGAGATTCAAACGCGGCGTTACAGCGGCACGGCGATTAAGTCCAACGCCGACATTCCCGCGGGAATGCTCCGCGAAATCTGCGCGCTTACCCCCGACGCGACCCAGACCCTCAAGAATGCCTTCGATAAATTGGGCTTGTCGGCGCGGGCGTACGACAGGATTCTGAAAGTGGCGAGGACTATTGCGGACTTGGCGGCCTCGGAAACAATCGAAAAGCGGCATATTGCGCGGGCGGTGCAGTATCGGAGTTTGGATAAGAAGTATTGGGTTAAGGCGAATTGAAATTTCCCCTTGCATTTTCTACCAATTTTTGGTATTATATAATAAGAGTAACTAAAAGGGGGTAAAAACCATGAATAAAGAGCAACTTAACGCAAACTACGAATTATGGCTTGAAAAAGCCGTCTCCGACCCCGATTTGCCCGTGGAACTCGCGGCAATCAAGGGCGACGACGAGGCTATCTTAGACCGTTTCTATCGTGAGTTGGAATTCGGGACGGCGGGGCTGCGCGGGATTATCGGGGCGGGCCCGAACCGCATGAATTACTATACTGTACGTAGGGCGACCCAAGGGCTTGCCCTGTACGTGAAGGAGAAGAATCCCGCAAATCCCGCTGTTGCAATCTGTTACGACAGCAGGATTAAGTCGGATTATTTCTCGGAAAAGGCCGCGGAAGTACTGGCGGCGGCGGGGGTAAAGGTATACATTTTCAAGGAGTTAATGCCGACTCCGGTGTTGAGCTATGCCGTGCGTGAGCTGAAGTGCGACGCGGGAATCAACATGACCGCGAGCCACAACCCCGCGAAATTCAACGGCTACAAAGCTTATGGCGCGGACGGAAGCCAACTCTCGTCGGATGCCGCCGATATTGTACTTGAAAAGAGCATGGCGTTGGATATTTTCGAGGACATCGAGAGCATCGACTTTGCCGAGGCCTTGAACAGCGGTGTAATCAGCTATATTGACGATAGCTTGGTCGAGGGTTATTACGAGCAAGTGAAAAAGCAGTCGATTCATGCGGACATCTGCCGTGATGCAGGGCTGAAAGTCGTCTACACGCCTTTGAATGGCGCAGGGAACAAGCCGGTACGCAGAATCCTTGCAGACATCGGCATTACAGACGTCACGGTTGTCCCCGAGCAGGAACTCCCCGACGGCAATTTCCCGACCTGCCCCTACCCCAACCCCGAGTTTAAGGAGGCGTTGGAGCGCGGGTTGCAGCTGTGTGCAAAACAAAAGCCCGACCTGCTCCTTGCAACCGACCCCGACTGTGACCGCGTTGGGATTGCCGTCATTGACGACAATGGCGAGTATGAGCTTTTCACGGGTAACGAAGTCGGCGTAATGTTGCTTGAATACATAGCGCGTGAGCGGATTGCGCTCGGCACAATGCCCGACAAGCCGGTGTCGGTGAAATCGGTTGTGTCCACTACACTGACCGACAAAATCTGCGCCGAGTATGGCGTGGAATTGGTCAATGTACTCACCGGATTCAAGCATATAGGCGAGCAGATTTCCATACTTGAAGACAAGGGTGAAGAAGACCGTTTCATTTTTGCCTTTGAAGAAAGTTACGGCTACTTGGCGGGGAATTACTGCCGCGATAAAGACGCGGTAGTCGCGTCAATGCTGATATGCGAGATGGCGGCGTTCTACCGCTCAAAAGGTGTAAGCCTCATTCAAGCCCGCGCAAAAATGTACGAAAAATACGGAGTTTTTTACAACACTGTCGATAATATCGCCTTTGAGGGTGCAAGCGGCATGGAGAAAATGGGCAGAATAATGCAACAGCTTCGTGACAATTACCCACGAGAAATTGCGGGTATGCGGGTAATTACCTACAGCGATTTCGGCGCGCAGACCCGCCTGAACCTGCTGACGAATCAAGAGTCCGCAATTCCCCTGCCCAAAACCAACATGGTATTCTTCGACCTTGAGGGTGGCGGTTCGTTGGTCGTGCGCCCGTCCGGAACCGAGCCTAAGATTAAGATTTATTACACTACAGTCGGGCAGAGTTTGCAGGAGGCTGAGGGGATTAGGCGGGAAATCGCCGCGGAAATCAAGCAGTACTTTTTGTAGGGTTGTAGGGGCGCGCATTGCGCGTCCGCAATCCCGCAGGAACCCGGTGTTTTTTACGGACGACCGGGGGCGGTGGGTCGGCAGGGGGCGGGGGTCTATGTCTGCGCCACCACAGATGAATCGCACGACCCGCGTTTGCACTTGTTCAAGCTTAACTCTCTCGTCATAAAGATTTTGTAGATAGAAGAACCCATTATGCGGGAAGACTTTTAATGTATAACGAACCTATAAGTCGCCAAGGGGAAAGGTTCATGTCGAGGTAGTAAGAGATGATAGGTTTGTGTGGCGGGCCTGCGATTCACTGCGTTGTCGCGGACATAGACCCCCGCCCCCTGCCGACCCCCCGCCCCCGGGCGTCTGCGGCACCATTAAATAAACAAAAAGGAA
>WRMK01000038.1 GCA_009777155.1 Oscillospiraceae bacterium | reverse complement strand
GGTTACGAACCGTTCCCTACAATAAAATTTACGGACGGCAGAAAATACCGTGGTTGTGCGGGATTACGGACGCGCAATGCGCGCCCCTACATTAGGTTTCAAAAAAACAAAAAACCAAGGCGGAAACCCATAACCCCAATCCAATTGTCCATTGTCCATTTTCAATTGTCAATTGTTCGTCACGCAGGAAAACCGCTCGTCCCCGAGCGGTGCTGTCGATACCTATATCTGCCGCAGGTCGTTACGAACTCTGCGAGATGTTGTATTTCTTATTGAACTTGGAAACGCGGCCGCCGCTGTCTACCAACTTTTGCTTGCCCGTGAAGAACGGGTGGCATTTTGAGCAGATTTCCACCTTGATTTCCTTGCGGGTGGAGCGTGTCGGAATAACCTCGCCGCAAAGACACTTTATGGTCGTTTCCTCATAATTGGGATGTATATCCTTCTTCATTTTTCTGATACCATGCCGCCCACGCCACGGTAATTTCCAACGAAAACTGCGACATGGGGATACGCCTTCCTTAAATTTTTAACCGTTGCAGGTTACAAGCTCGCCGTTGCTTCAGCGGGCTCGCCGAGCGATTCTGCGAGTAAATCCAAAGCCGCAACTTCCTGCAAGCCCGTATTCTCAACTTCTGTGTTGATAACCCTCGCCGCTCTCTCAACTTTTCCCGAGCGCAGGCATCTTGTACAGGCGTGAACGCGGCAGGGCGTCCCGTTGACAACAGCCTTGACTTTCTGTATGTTCGCCTTGAACGGGCGGTTGGTGCGTCTGTGCGAGTGCGAAAGTTTTATCCCGAAGGTTGTCCCTTTCCCGCAAATTTGACACTTCGCCATTGTCTTGCACCTCCTTTTCTACTACTTTACCTTATGCTTTACAAGTCATGCCTTAACATTATAGCAGATGTTTTCCAATAAGTCAAGTGTTTTTTTCAAAAAGTGATATATTTTTCATGAACCACAAGATGTAGGGCGGGGGTTCTATCCCCCGCCGAAAACTAATCATCATCAAGCCCCTGCTCGACTTCCTCGAAAATGTCCTTGCCCACTATTATTTTCAACGCCTTGCTCATATCGGTTTGCGATATTTTGCCCTTGTCGGCAAGCACCACTTGCAACGCTATCCCGCGTTGATAGTTCTTAAAGCCCTGTTTAGTCATGTTTTTGCACCCTCGTTTTTCTAAAAGTATAGCATATTTCGGGCGGGCTTGTCAAGGAATATTTTATAACATGTAGGGCGGGGGTTCTATCCCCCGCCGAAAACTCGATGTACATGCGGCGAGGGGTGGAACCCTCGCCCTACAACTTACCACCAACCGCGGTTTCTTCGGCAACAGCGCGAGTTGCAATTGTTAATTGCCCACCACGCAAAAAGGGGTGCACCCGGGAAAAAACGCATATTATGTTCCTCCTTCCACTCCGCAAATACCTTGCGGCTTGACGTAATTTAGCGAATATTGTCGTATTACAGCATATGCTTTATGCCCGAAATGCGACACACGTTTTTTTACAAGGCATAAAATAAATTAAACATAATTATACAGAAAGGAACAAAGCATATGAATTTTCAACAAGATTTTCAAGATAATCGCCGTGTCGGGTACGCCTATGTAGTCCCGCAACGGCTCGGCAAGGTCTACACGCCGAGAAAAGCATTGGCGGAGGGTACGATTTTCCCCGAATTGAACATAACCGCGAGTGAGTATACAAGGGGGATTAGACATGGAACATAAATCACTTTATTGCGGGTGCAGAAACTTTAAGGCGCGCATTTGTGCAGAAAGGGCTTGGTGAAAAACATGAGAGATAATTGCAGAACTGCAACCTGCCCGCCGATTTCCGGGGACTGCTCAAAGCTCATGGATAGCCTTTGCGAGGCGCACTTTTTTGCACACGACCTGAAACTTTACTTGGACACACACCCCGATGACACCACCGCGCTTGAGATGTTCAACGAGGCTTGCCGGCAGTATTGCGCCTGCTTTGAGGCGTTTGAGCGGTGCTGTTACCCGTTGCGGGAGTGCGGCGCGGGCGGCGACTCGGCAGCGGCTGTGAACGGCGGCTGGGATTGGCTTTGCGGAATCTGGCCATGATGACAATTGACAATGGACAATGGACAATGGACAATTGACAATTACGGTGTCCGCTTTTTGCGGGCAGAAAGGAGAAAGTGAAATTGTTTATTTTTGAAAAACGTACTCAAATGCCGATTAAGATACATAATAAAAATCCTAAGTTGGCGGGGTATATTTTGACGCAGTATGGCGGGCTTGCCGCCGTCTGATATGACAATGTTTTTTACAACCATAAGCCCTTACCTATGCGGTTTTCCGCACATGGCAAGGGCTTCTTTTTTATTCGTTTTCAACTACCCAAACTTGCCCTAAAAGTTGACATAATTCTGCTGTTTTTTCCTCGCTTTTTTCTCTTGTCGGTTGGTTCGATACTATAACTTTTATTTCGTCCTCTCGTAGCATAAAAGCACCCCTGTAACAATTTATGCAGGGGTAGGCTTGTACTAAGACTTAAATTTGATTATTAAAAATTAATATTCCTTGTTGTTCTATTTTGACTTGACAAAATCTATATTAAATTATAAAAAGATAGGAGTATTTAGAAAGTGAGGGGTATTATGCCAGAACATGGAGCAAATATGGAAGAAATGGCGAATTTGAAAAATCCAGAAAATTCTACTACAGAGCAAAGCGATAACTGGAGAAACGAGAAAGGTCAATTCACTCCTCATAAGGGCAAGGACGGTTCTTCTAAGCCTTATACCGAATGGACAAAGGAGGAGGCTATCGAATATTATACAGAAAGAGCAATGACCCCTGAACAAGCACTTGAACGATGGGAAAAATCCCAACATCGCGAGCGCGAAATAGCCAACGCAGAAACCCAAGAAATAATATCCAAAGAGGATTTTTTGGCGAAAGATATTGAATACTTAACGGAAATCACAAACATCGAAACACAAATAGAATACTTAAAAGCAAGTACAATTGTTGGAGAGCAAATAGAAGACTTAACTAAAAAATTAATAGAAGCCTTAAATGAAAAAAATAAAAAGGTAATGGGGGAGCGAACACAATACCGTATCAAGTATTCAATTCAAGGCGATAAAGACCCTTGGGGCAATCCAATTGAATTGTAATTTTAATCGCATATAACTTGTCGCCAATCTTTATCAAGTTCCGTTCTGGTGGTGTTAGGGTCGCAGGAGTTACAGAGAATCATGCCGTGTAAGTAAGCCCCCTTGTCGTCTTTAATGCACAATTGCCACCCGTCTGTTTTGTCATGTAAAGCACATCGTTTGCAACTGGCTAACTTAGTGTCACGACATAAAAACAGCCCTGTCTCCTCGTCTTTGTCGAGGTGAAGACATTTTCGGTCGCGGTCATAGTCTGAACAGTTAGCAGGGTCATTGTCTCTTATGCGAGTGGTGGCTTTTATTATCTTTTCAAGATGTATGGTGTTGCAATATTCACAGTAGTTGGCTGTTTCAAGAGTTGGATAAATCTGTATAGTACATCTACAACGAGGGCATATTGCCTGCGGAAACTTCATTTTGTAAAATCCCCCTTATTAAAATGAAAAAGTCGAACGCTGTCGAAATCAGTCTGTATTTATTTTACTATTTTTCCCCGAGTATGTCAAGATTTTTTCAATTATTCTTTTATGAACTCTGTCTGGTCAAGGAATATTGAATTGCCGTCTTTCTTAAATCTATAACTATCAACGTGTCGATTTCCGAGGACGTCCATATAAGAAAAAGCGAGTGTTCCGTCGTTTATTGTAAAAGAGCCTGTTGTGTTAATACCCAAAAATGAATACGTCATTTTCTCACCGTTAAATCTAATCGTTTGTGTGATTATGCCGTCATAAGAAACATACGTTCCGTCAAGTTTAAGGGCTTCAATTTCCTTGCGGCTTTCTTCGGCTACGCGTTCCCGCTCGGCTTCTTCGGCGGCTTGTTCCGCTTCTTCGGCGGCAATGCGCTGACGTTCTGCGGCTTCTTCTGTTGCTCGGGCGGCTTCATTTTGTGCGGCAATTCTTTCAGTCGGTATTCTTCCCGCTATTTCTGTTGAGTTTTTGTAATCGCCAAGCCTTTTTAGGGCGGCTTCTGCATTGTCAAAACCAACAAGGTAACGCGCTCCCGCCCTGTTGTATTCAGCAATGGCGTATTTATGTAAACTTTCTAAAAACATTAGCTGTGAGTTTCTATAACCGCTCAGTTTCTCGAATATATCAGCCGCAAGTATTAAATTTTCCCCAGAACGATTAAAGTTAGAATACGCGCTTAAATAGTCTTTAAGCAAAAAAGCGTCATTGTAGTCATTGGGGAGACGTAAAGCAGTTTCCATAGCCGCATGATATTGCCCGCTTTGAAACTGCTCAACAGCGAGAGCATAAATATTTTCGGGGCGGTTCGCTATTGCGGTGTTAATAACATTAAAAATAATTAATACAACAATTAGCCCAATCGCATAACCCGCCGCAACAAGGCGTGTCTTTTTGGGTGTTTTGTAATATGCTTTTTTAACGGCATACATATAATTATTATTTTCTTGCAGAGTGTTTAACGAACTGTCTACTCGCCGCAGAAATTCCCCGCATTTAGGACAAAACTTTTTTGTTAAATCGTCAAGGACGTGTTCACAAGTCGGGCATTTCATTTTCATAAGAGATACCACCTTTTATAATTGGATTATCTTAATTGTGTTGAAAAGGGTTTAATTTACGTCTATATCTTCTTCTAAGGGTTGTAGCTCTGCTCTTAATTCGCTTCTCATTCTTCTAATTTCTGCGCTACTGACTTTGTTATTTCCTTGTTCTAATATGTTAAACGCTTCGTTGTTATTTCCCATGCCTATATATACTTTTGCCAACCCTATATAGCCGTTGGGGTTTTCGGGGTCTATCTCAATTATTTTTTCAAATTGCTCATGCGCTTGCTCATAATTTAATTCAAGCAAATACATATCGCCCAATCCATGTAACGCAAAAGAGCATAGCGGCTTACTGCCACCTGCAACAAGAATTGCCCCGATAATTATTAATAAAAGAATTAATGCAGATGTAACAATAATTAGTATTTTTTGTTTGTTGGTGTTTGACATTTGAGGTGTTGCCGCCATTGAAGCACTACAGGACGTGCAAAAATTATCGCCGCTTTCATTCGTGGCATTGCATTTCGGGCAGAGCATAGGGAAATCCTCCAAGCATTTATTAACCACCTTTTTCAAAAGGTGTACCTTGTGACGGGCTTGTCGCTTAACGACAAGTATAACAAAATATTGTCTATTTAGTCAAGTGGGTTTAACAATATTTGTATATTTTCACCAAATATATTTTTAATTTCGGGTTGATTTACACAGTTTTCTAAAGGTACACCTTTTGACGGGTTTTTATTTGCTTTATGTTCCCGATAACGCCTATAAAACGTGCTTTCAGTGAGATTTGTCAGCTTCAATGCTTGCTTTGTTGTTAATTTCCCGCGCTCCCACTGCTTCACCGTTTCTATAAAATTCTCTGGTGGTATTTTCGGTGGTCTACCCAGATGAACGCCCCGCAACCGCGCCGCCTTTATGCCCTCGGCTTGCCGTTTACGGATAGTTTCCCGCTCATTCTGCGCTACAAATGACAGCAGTTGAAGCACTACATCACAAATAACTTTGCCGATTAAATCCCCGCCGTGCCGCTCTCTTGTATCAAGAAGCGGCATGTCAATGACAGCAATGTCAACGCCTTTTTCCTTTGTGAGTATGCGCCACTGGTTTAATATTTCCTCGTAATTTCTGCCGAGCCTGTCAATGCTTTTAATATAAAGCAAGTCACCGCGCTTTAATTTTCGGATAAGCGCGCAGTAGGCGGGGCGGTCAAAGTTTTTCCCGCTTATTTTATCGGTGTAAATATTTTTCGGCGGGATTTTTAAGTCGGTCATGGCAATAAATTGCCTGTCCTCGTTTTGGTCTGCGGAAGAAACGCGAATATAACCGTATGTTTTCATGTAGTAAATATCCTTTCAGTTTTTTCAAGAATACCATACATGAAAAATCGCTTTAGCAGACTAAAGCGATTTTGTTTGAGCAAATATTAACGGTTAAGTCCAACTTTTCAAGGTGTCTGAAAATACTGCGGGCTAAGTAGTTTTTAAGCGTGCGTTTGATTTCCCGCTTGTTTTTACCGCCTGTTGTGCGTTTTTCTGTATATTCTTTTGTCGGCGCGTGACATCTCATGCGGGTTAATATAATCGCACTTAAAGCGGCGTTTAACGCCCTGTCACCAAATTTACTAAGGCGGTGACGGGTATATTGACCCGAAGAAGCTTCAAGGGGTGTAGTCCCCGCCAAACAAGCGAAAGAATAAGCGGAGTGACAACGCCCCTTATGAGAATATGAGTAGAGTATTTGTGCGCTTGTTATTGCTCCGAAGCCAGGCAACTCTAAAAGACACGGCGCAATAGCTTTAATTATTTTATATAACTTTTTTTCATTATGTTTAAGCATGGTTTGATGAAAAAGTATATGTTGAGCTAATCGCTTTGCTTCCATTCGAGCTACAGCTTTTTCTATGCTGATTTTTTCGTCTGTTTCTGCCGACCAGTCGGCTATTGCTCGTAGAGTTGGCGGGGTTAAGTCTGGAGTACGACCGTCAGGAGTTAAACTATTGGTTCTAAATAGGGCGTAGAGGGCATTTTTATCCATTACCGATTGAGAGGTCATACCCCGCCGAGCGGTTAAAAGAATACGAAGCACTTTAATAACACCTTGATTTTTGGGGTTAATTAGCTTATCTGTCGGCATAGAAAGAACGTGTTGCGCGGCGCGTAGAGAGTCCACCTCGTCAGTTTTTCCCGCTTGCCCCCGTGTTCTGTTTCTTGGTGGTTTAACCTCGCAAACATCTATATTTCTGTTTTGTAGTGCAACTGTCAGCGTTTCACCGTATGAAGAAGTACCCTCAACGGCAAATAAAACATTGCCCTGCGTTTTTTCTGTCACCCAATCAATGGCTTTTTCCATGTGGTGAGATATAACCTTGATTTCTCGTTTCCCGACTAACGCGCCCATATTATTAACTAAAGTTAGGTGATGAGTTTTAGCGTGAGTATCAACCCCCGCCACGTATTTATATTTTTGTGATACTATTATTTCTGGCATAAAAAGCCGCGCCTTTCTAAAAAAGGTTCACTTAATAACGGTGAGGAGAAAGACAAATCTTAAATGAGCCACGGCTTATTTTTGCAAAGTCGGGCAACCTTTTATCAAGTCATTTACTCCCAAATAATACACGTTCAACCAGATAGGCGGGTCAAGATAAAGACATTTCCCGTTTAGAAAAGTCAGATATAATGTGAGCCATATCCGATTAGAACGATGTATTATCGCATAGAAAAGATATTCCACGCAGGTATAGTTTAAGACCCTTTTATGTTCATGTCAATAGGCAGTTAACCTTTTTTGTCAGCTAAACAAGTTAAAAAATCAACCAACGGCGCGAACTCAATGTAGTTTTCGGCGTTGTTTTTCTTTGGTTGTAATTCTGTGAACTGCGGAAATATATCAAGCAGAATTGCCCCCGCTATAATTTTACGTCTGGTATCAACGGCGCGGGCTTTTTGCTTTTCCCGCTGTATCTGCGCCCGTTTTTGGCGTTTCAACTGTTCGAGTTTTTCCGTATCCCGTTTTATGCGCTCGTCTAAAGTTAGCATGATAACACCCGCCTTTTTTATTATTCTTACGCTCAAAATTATATCAATATTCCGCAAACTGCAAACATTGACAAAGCGTTAAGGCACGGTATAGACTGTAATCCACGCCAAATTCCCTTAGGAACTAAGGGCGCACTTACACATCGTAAACGATGTAGCGCGCTCTTGCAGAGGGCTTTTGTGCATAAATGCACTGCGAAAATAAATATTCGCCTATTAAGCATTAACGCCGAGTGTCGTGCGTATATTTTCATAAGCAATAGCTTACAAATCCGTTTTTAACGTGAATTTATATAAATTAACGAGGTTTTGCATGGCAATTTATCATTTGTCAGTCAAATACATCAGCCGAAATCAAGGGCGGTCAGCAGTGGGCGCGGCGGCATATCGTGCGGGGGATAAACTACATAGCAGTTATGACGGGCAAAGTCACGACTACACAAACAAAACGGGTATAACGCACACCGAAATTATATTACCCCATAACGCACCACACGAATTTTACAACCGCCAGACTTTATGGAACGCCGTAGAAGCCGCCGAGAAACGAAAGGACGGAAGAACGGCGCGGGAAATAGAAATTGCTTTGCCCTGCGAATTATCGAAAGACGAGCAAATAAAATTAGTACGCGAATATGTGAATAATAATTTTGTAAATCGTGGTATGTGCGCCGATGTTGCCATTCATAGCGGACACCGGCACAAAAAGGACGAGCAAAATATTGAAGCACAAAACGACAAGAATATTTTTCCCAATAACCCACACGCCCATATTTTATTAACCACCCGACCAGTTAATCAACAGGGTTTTGAGCGCACAAAAAACCGTAATTGGAACAACTCGCAAAATGTCCATGAGTGGCGCAAACAGTGGGCGAATATACAAAACAAAGAACTTGAACGCAAGGGATTAGAAAAAGTATCACATGAAAGTAATGCTAAACGAGGAATTGACCGAGAGCCGACAATTCACATGGGGCAGAACGCCACCGCGCAGGAACGGCGAGGAATACGCACCGACAGGGGCGATATTAACCGAGAAATTAAAGCGCGAAACCAAGAGCGCGAACAGCGACAACAACGCCGACAACAGGAGCGAGAGCAGAGCCGAAGCCGCAACAGAAGCAAATCGCAAGACCTATCAAGATAAATTCAAACAGGGGGTATCTAAATTGTCAGGTAGATTAATTATTACGCTTACAGGCGGGATAAAGTTGTTTTTACGGTTCATTAACCGTCTTTGCGGGTTCTTACTTATTTTCACGGGCGCATGGGTTGCGTTGGTTTTGTATTTCCCGTTTAAGATGTCGAAAACCTATAGCCCCATATTTAATTATCGCTACGGGCATTTGGAAATCCCTATATATCTTCTTACCTTACTTATTGCTTTTAGCATTTTTGCTTACAACTGCTACAAGTTTTATAAAGTCATGCCTGACAACGTGTTGACACGTTTTGTTAAATCAATTTTCAATCGCGATTACCGCCCAGAACGCGAGGGCAACAACATACCCGATTTTATGAAAAAACAAACAATAGAGAGTGTCGGTTTTTTCTTTGGTTCAAAAATGCGGGGTTTTTGGAAACCTCAAAAATTTTATGTTGGCAAACCCACCGACAAAGACGGACATATTTTAGTTGTCGGCGGCGCAGGGAGCGGCAAAAGTGCCTGTATTGCTAAGAATGTATTAGAAACTTGGAACGCGCCTATATTAGCAATCGACATTAAAGGCGAGTTATCAAGGCATTATTTAGAACTTGCATTAAATAAAAAAGTGACAAGGGATTTTGTAGAATTTGACCCAACTTGTGAAACTTGTTTTGGTTATGACCCCTATTATTTACTGCGAACTGGCGGGAAAAATAATTTAGTGCAAAATGCGCGGGAAATCGCTTTGTCAATAATCCCGCTCCCCGTGGGTATTCGTGAGCCGTTTTGGGTACAATCGGCGCAAAATTTATTAACTGCGGCGATTTTATATTACTACGGTATAGGCGCGAGTTTCAGTCAAACCATGACAGGAATACAAACTACGCCGACCGATAAACTAATTGATGAAATCTTAGAGAGCGACAACACCGCCGCTAAAATGTTTATAAACCAAGTCCGTGATTTAGAATTAAAGACACTGGCGGGAATTGCTACCGAAATGAGCAATAAAATTATGGTGTTTGCTACTGACCCGCTTATAAGCGGGTCACTGCGGGATAGTAAAAAAGATGAAAAGTGCTTTAACTGGAGCGCGTTAGAAAAATATCACGTTTTTTTACGACTGCCAGAGGATAAATTAGAGCAGTGGAGCGCGGACATTTTATTAAAACTTAATCAGCTTATACGCACACTTGAACGCCGCGCCGACAAGCACAGCAAACAAGGCAAGAATTTACAACCTATTTTAATTCTTTTGGACGAGTTCCCGCGACTTGGAAAAATCGAAGCAATTAAAAACGCACTGGCTACGCTTAGAAGCAAAAACGTCACGATTTGTCTAATGGTTCAGAGTTTGGCGCAATTAGATGAAATCTACGGCGAGAAAGCAAGGCGGGCTATTGTTGATAACTGCCCTTACAAAGCGATTTTAGGGGTAACAGACGCGGACAGTCAAAAATATTTTAGTGACTTAGTAGGCTCTTGTGAGGTTGAAAAAGAAAGTCGCGGTATTCACTACGACCCCGATGACGGCATTGTAACGGCGCGGGGTAGTCACTGGAGCAAGCACCGAGAGCCTATTATTTTCCCACATGATTTAGCCAAATTAAAAGACGTTGTGTTAATGACCCCAGAGGGTTTTTGCAGGGTTAATAAGGTTTTCGCGGGGGTGAATAATACTGATGATGTAAGCATAATTTCAAAGGCGAAACAAATTAAAAATAAAATCAAATTTAATAGAGCAAAAATTAAAAAGGTTCTTAGTGAAATCGGGGCGGGTTTAATTATGCTTTTAATTGCGGGGGTTTTAATGGGTACAGGCGCGTTGTTTATGATGTGGTACATGAATAATCAATAGTTTTGATTAAAAATTATTTTGCAATTAAGGGCTTTGCCTAACTGCGGTTAGTCAAAACCCTTTACCCATTATATATTTTGGTGCGTTGTGCAAGGGGCTTTCGCGGCATAAAGTACCAGTTTGCGAACTGGTATTTATTCCACGTTCCCCTTGACAAAGACAGGCGGGAGCGAAATTTTTAATATTAAGTAGGTGTATAATATCGCTATATGTCACTACTTATTATTATTTTAATTATAATTATTATTGTTCAGTTTTTAGCATATATAGGATTAAAAAACAGGCTTAAAGATATAGTAGAGATAACAGACTACAATACACGCAGTTTTACGCACATGGGCTCATACTATCAACTCTTACAACGCATAATAATAAAAAACATCGACAAAAAAACTTACAATAGAATGATGAAAAAATTTGACAATTTCAAAAAAACGAACCAAGGATTTTGCTCATATCATAACGAAGTTGCCTACACTATGACTAATTATTCTTATTCAGAAAGTGACATGGTGGAAAATATAGGAAAAGAATATGAACAACTTAAATATAAAAATGACTGCATGAAAAAGAAATACAGATTAAACTAACCTTACAAACTTTATTTATAAATTTTAATTCGTTGTACAAGCAGGATTTTAATATTTGTAGACTTACAAAGTCTGGATTATAATAAAAAACGGTTGTAAAAACATTCCTTTGAAATTTAATCGAAAGGAGATGTTTATTTATTGTTTGGAGCGTGTTATATCCGTGTTTCCACAGAGGAACAAACAGAATTTTCACCAGACGCGCAACTTCGGGTATTAAAAGAATACGCGAAAAAAAACGATATAGTTCTTTCAAAAAATCATATCTACATTGACGAGGGTATAAGCGGCAAGACTGCTGAAAAACGCCCCGCTTTTATGCAGATGATTGCAACGGCAAAATCCAAACCAAAACCCTTTGACGTAATTCTTGTACATAAGTTTGACCGCTTCGCACGTTCCCGCGAAGATAGCGTAGTCTATAAGTCTTTGCTTAAAAAAGAAGCGGGTATCAAGGTTGTATCAATAACCGAGAGTATCGAGGACGATAAATTTTCCGTAATTCTTGAAGCAATGCTTGAAGCTATGGCGGAATATTATTCGCTCAACTTAGCGGAAGAAGTCAAAAAGGGAATGACGGAAAAGGCATTAAAAGGCGGTTATCAAACCACCGAGCCATTCGGTTACAAGTTAATAGATAAAAAACTTGTAATTGAGCCACAGGAAGCCGAGTACATACGGTTTATGTTTACCAAGTTTGCAGAAAAGCAAATGGGGCTACGAGCAATCGCTGTTTACCTCAATGATTTAGGCATTAAAACCAAGCGGGGAAATCCTTTTGAAAACAGGACGGTAGAATACATTTTTAACAATCCTGTTTACGTTGGTAATGTACGTTGGACACCCACAGGCAAAACAAGGCGTAATTACAATAATCCCGACAGCATTATCGCCAAAGGCGAGCATGAAGCCATAATCGAAATAGAATTATGGGAGCGTGTTCAAGAAGCCCTAAAACTGCAAAAGGAGTTATACCCCAAGAACGCCAAAACCCATGCGCGATTATCAACATGGCTTAAAGGCTTGGTTCGTTGCGGCAGTTGCGGCGGTACTATTGTTAACGGCGCAAGAGGTTATATGCAGTGTAGTGCTTTTGCAAGGGGAGCGTGTAAAGTCAGTCACCATATAAAAACAACGGTTCTTGAAAATCTGATTTTAGGGCAACTTAAAGAAACTCTTCAAAGCCAACTTGACGTGGTTATCGTTCCAAAAACGCAAGATGTAACTACATCAAGCGAACTTGAATTACTCCATGAAAGGCTTAAAAAGTTAGACCTAAGAGAACAACGTATAAAAGAAGCCTATCAAGACGGCATTGACACCAAAGAGGAATACAAGGAAAACAAGCAAAAATTAAAAGCTGAACGGCAAAGTATTCAAAATCAGTTGGACGGTATTCAAACCCAATTATTAAACAATGGGGAGCAGGGGGAAACAATTCACAAGCAGATTGAAAATGTTTTTACCCTCTTAACCGATGAAAGCGTTGACCTCGAAATCAAATACAAGACAGTACACTTTTTGATTAGCAAGATAGTATTTGACAAGCCCGCAAAGTCGCTGTACATCGAGTTTAAGTAGCTTTTCATATCAAGCGGTATCAGGCGGGCCTGACGGTGAGCTGGGCGCGTCGCTGCGGTATCTCTCGCAACGGTTCACTATGCCGGATAAGCGGGGTATGGCTTTGCTGACGGATATTGGGGTGGAGGAGCTTGGACACCTCGAAATGGTCGGTTGTATCGTCACTCAGCTGACGAAGGGCGAGGGCGCGAAATCCTTTGATAAGTGGGGGCGCGGCGACTATTACGTAGACCACGCGAACGCCGTCTATCCCGCTTCGGCGGCGGGTTCACCGTGGACTGCCGCGGGGATTCAGAGTAAGGGCGACCCGATTGCGGATTTGATGGAGAATATGGCGGCGGAGCAAAAAGCCCGCGCCACCTACGACAACATTCTGCGCCTGTCAGACGACCCCGATGTCAATAAAATTATTAAGTTTCTGCGGGCGCGGGAGGTCGTGCATTTTCAGCGGTTCGGCGAGCTACTGAATTACTACCAAGAGATGATTCCACCGCAAGTCGCAAACGCGTAAACCCCCGCCCCGACTTTTATAGTCGGGGCGGTTGTTTTTTTGCCCCTCGTAAATCGGCAGTCGGGGCGGTAGTTTTTTGCCCCTCGTAAATCAGCAGTCGGGGCGGTTGTGGGCAGGCGACCCCCGCTGTTCACAAAAAGTTAACAAATTTTCGCTAAAGTTTTGTTAACTCTTGACGATTAATAATATATTATGGTATAATGAATTTGGCGATAAAAATACACGGAGGTATTAAAAATATGAATAAACCCCACAAAACTTTCGGCCTACGGCTGATTTCCTGCATGGCGGTTGCCGCGCTGTTGCTTTGCTTACTGCCCGTGATGGCTTTTGCAGATAGCGGCAATGACGGCGACAACTTCGAGTTTGTCCCGGGATTGATTCCAAGCGAAACTCAGATGACTTTCCCGCCGCAGTTGCTTGCATTGCTCGATTCGCCTTCCGATGCAAGTTACAAAAGTCCGCATATCTCCGCTGTGGAAAACCAAGGGCCGAACGGCTTGTGTTGGGCTTTTGCGGCGAACGCCGTGGTTGAGTCTAACATGATGAAAAACGGCATGGGTACGCGGAATTTCTCCGAGTTACATATGGGTTATGCGGCAAGTTTCGCAAACGGAAATTCCCTAAAGGGCTCTCCTATGCGCTCTGCGCCGAGCGACGGCGGTAATCGCGAAATTTCGACATCGTACTTTATGCGCGGAGCGGGTTCGGTCAATCTTAGCGGCACCGTCAACGAAACAAGCGACCCTTACGGCAGTTACACGAATACTGCTATCCCGAACACTCGCGCCTTAACCACGACAGGCAACAGAGCGCGGACTTTCGATGTGCAAAACGTCATCTACCTTAGCGGCGACTCCAAAAACGACATAAGCCGTGCCGCAATAAAACAGGCGGTTGTAGATTACGGAGCGGTTGGTGCGTCGATGTTCTGGAACAGTTCAAGCTCGGTCTCCGGCTCGGGCAGTGCTTCTTTCAATTCCACCACAAACGCATATTACTCCGCATCCATTAACAACAATAATCACGCAGTCGTGATTGTCGGGTGGGACGATAATTTCGCAAGCACTAATTTCAACACCCCGCGACCCACAAACAACGGCGCATGGCTTGTCAAGAACAGTTGGGGCAGTAACTGGGGCGATAACGGGCTGTTTTGGATTTCCTACGAAGATGTTAATTTCCCGTTAGATACATGGGTTGTAGATGGTGTAAAACCGACCAATTCAAATGCTACGGTCTATGAATATGACTTTACTGAAATAAACGCTGCTCATGGATATGCAACCCCCACTAACTACTACTCCCGCGCCTATACAGTCGGCAGTAACGGCGAGCAACTCACCCAAGTTAAAGTCGGCACACTTACGAGCGGATTGACTATTTCGGTTGATGTTATCACGAATTTCACAAGCATTACCTCGTACAATGTAAGCTCGTTTTCATCTAAAGGCAGTAAGCAAACCACCTACCCGGGGTATTACACCATAGATTTGAATACGCCCATAAATCTCGGAAACGCAGGGAGCAGGTTCGCTGTTATAGTCAGAATACAAGGCACAAACGATTCGTCAAAGCTCGGGCGTGTCAACACCTCGGCAACGCCTCAAGCCGGAACTACTTTCTTCTACAATCCAAACAGCGGAGGTAGTTGGGTAACAGAGCCAACCTTTGAATACGCCGTTAAAGCCGTAACCACAACAGGCGGCAGTAACCCCACCAACCCCGACCGCCCATTCGGGCCCGTCCCCTCAACCGACGTCTACGGCACAACCCAAACAACCGCAGTCGTCTTCGTAACCATTGTTACCATGACGGCGGGCTTGTGGGCGTGGGTAGGTTTTGTGGTTGCAAGGCGTAGGAAAAATAAGTGAGAAACTTTATTGAAAAGTGCAAAGAGCGGCAAATGCTGTTGCTGATTTGCTTGGCGATACTCGCGACAATCTATGCAGTGACACTTGCGACAAAGATTATTAAACACGAAAACGAAATGGCGGCGGCGAGAAATGAACTCGCCGCCTTACCTCAATTGGAGACCGCACAAAACGCCCCCGTCTGGTCCACCCTCGGCATTTACGAGGACAAAATGCGCGCCATAAACCCCGATTACGTCGGCCTGCTGACGACCGGGGGCGCGGATTATTTCCCGGTTGTACGCGGGAGCGATAACGAGAAATACCTCACCACGTCTTATGCGGGCGACGAGAACATGCTCGGCGCGGTCTTCATGGATTACCGCTGTGTTGGTGATAATCTGCCGCACTTGATTATCTACGCGCATAATGCGATTGATTTAAGCGGGAACAGTTATTTTTTCAACGGTTTGAATTATTTTCTCGAGCCGGATTATTTGGCCGCCAACCCGATTATCGGGTATATTGAGAGTGATTTACTCTACGAATTTGAAATATTTTCGGCACGTGTAACCGACACAAACGACCCCGCCTATCAGCTCGATTTCAGCGGCGAGAACGCCTTTGAAGACTTTCTCAACGCCTGCGCCGCCCCCGAAAACGCCCCGCAAATTCTCACCCTCTCGACCTGCTACGTCCAAGGCAACGACGACGCCCGCATAATCGTGCAGGGGGCGTTGCGGGAGGTGCTGGGGGTGGATAGGGCGAGGAGTACTGTGGGGGAGAGGTAGGGGTTGTGCGGGTGCGAAATTTGCGGGGGTGTGTGGGGTTTGCGGGCGAACGCAGTTCGCCCCTACGTTGAAAATGCCTACGTGTTTCGGTGGATTTCTGCCGTTCATAATGTTTAATGTAGGTTTTCGCGGGTGCGGGGGCGGGTAGGGGTGCGGCAGACCGCAAATAAAACCGCCAGCCCGCCACACAAGCCGCGTAATTACCGCGCCCCCGACATGATACCTTTCCAATTCCCGACTTATGGGCTTCATGAAATTCAAAAACCCGCTCTCGTAGCGGGTTTTCGCGCGTTACAAAGTCTTTAGGACGTGAAAGTTAATTTTTAACAAGTGCAAATGCGGGCGTGCGGTTATTTGCGGTCTGCCGCACCCCTACCCGCCCACGCAGACCCGTGAAATTTTCGCGCCCCGAAACACCGCGCCGCGTTGTGCGGGATTTGCGGGGGTTTGCGGACGTGTGTGGGATTTGCGGGCGGGCATGGAAGCCCGCCCCTACATGACACCGCGCCACGTTTGCGTGGATTTGCGGACGACCGGGGGCGGTCGTCCCTACGGTTTATGACGTTTTGTAGGGCGGGGGCTCTGCTCCCGCCGATAATCGCAAACGGCAGGAGCAGAGCCCCTGCCCTACGGTTCATGATGGTTTGCATGTAGGGGCGACCGCCCTCGGTCGTCCGTGAAATTTCCTCAAACATTCTTCCAGTAATGCACCGCGAGACGCGTTCTGTCGCGGATTTCGAGTTTTTCGAGTATGGAGGATACCGCGTTTCGCACTGTGCCTTGTGACAAGAACAGTTTCGCCGCGATTTCGTTGTTGGACAACCCCGTTGCAACCAACTCGAAAATCTCGTGTTCACGCTCGGTTAGCCCCGGAAACGACTGCTTATTGCCCCTGTTGTCGGTATTTTCCGAGGCGGCGGCGGTCAGCTTTACGCCCTTGTCGAAGACCATCGCGCCTTTTTGCACAGCGCGAATCCGCTCGATAATGCCGTCGGCGGGCGTACTTTTCAGCAGGTAGCCCTCTGCGCCCGCGTTTATTGCCGAGGAAATGTAGCCGTCGTCGGTGAAGGTCGTCAGCATGATTATTTTCACGGCGGGAAATTCGAGCTTGATGCTCCGCGCCGCCTGAACGCCGTCACAGACGGGCATGCGAATGTCCATGAGGATTATGTCGGGCGGCTCCTGCCTGCACAATTCCAGCGCGATTGCGCCGTTTTCGGCAGTCCGCGCCGTCCAACCTTCGGTGACTTCGAGGAGTATTTTCAGGCTGTCGCGGATTAGGCCGTCGTCGTCGGCTATTAGAAGTTTCATGTTTTTTGCTCCTGTTTGTTTTAATGGTGGTGTGAGGTTTTTCTGCCGTTTATAAATTAAAATGTAGGGGCGGGCATTGCCCGTCCGTGAATTTACGCAAACGCGGGGGGCGGACGCGCAATGCGCGCCCCTACGCTGAAAATACCCTCGCGTTTCGGGTGTTTTCTGTTGTTTGTACGGTTTAATGTAGGGAACGGTTCGTAACCGTTCCGTTTTGTAGGTTTGCGGAAATCTGCGGAACGGTTACGAATCGTTCCCTACATAACACCGCGCTGTGTTTCGGCGAATATGCGGACGCGCAATGCGCGCCCCTACATAACATCGCGCCGCGTTTCGGGGGATTTGCAGGCGAACGCAGTTCGCCCCTACATAGGCAAAACACAAACCACCGCAAACCCCTCATCGTCGCTCACGGTCAGCGTTCCCCCTGCCGCCCGCACCCGCTC
>WRMK01000037.1 GCA_009777155.1 Oscillospiraceae bacterium | reverse complement strand
ACCCGCTCTTTCATGCCCGATAGTCCCATTCCCGCCTTGAAGTGGCGTGGGTTGGCGGCGTTGTTGGAGCGGGCGCGGTTATCGGAATTGGCGGCGTTGCCGCGATTGCCGGCGTTACTGCGGTTATCGCGGTTGTTAGAATTGGCGGTGTTGTCGGGGCGAGTACGCTTATCGGCGTTACTGCGGTTGACGGCGTTACCGCCGTTATCTCCCACCGCCATGCGGACGTAATCGGCGTTCGCGCTGATTTCGACCGTCACGAGAGTAGCGTTTGAATGGCGCGAAACATTGGTCAGGGCCTCCTTCAAATTCGCCGCGAGTACATCAATTATCGCCTGTGGCGGCGACCCCGAAAACCCCGCCGCAGTGAAACTTACCTTGCAAAAAGTAAACCCCTCGCACAATTCCTCAAGTGCCGATAAGCCTTGCCGTGCCGTTTTGGCGGGCTTTAGATTATGCACGGTCTCGCGTAGGTTTTCCGAGGCAGATTCAAGTCGCGCAATTGTTTGCAAAAGTAATTTCTCGGCTTTTTCATTGGGATTACTCCCGCCCTGAAACAGCCGTGCCGCCGCTTGCAACGCGAACAACGCCCCCGCCACCTCGTGCCCGACATGGTCGTGTATTTCTTGTGCAATCCGCTCACGCTCGTTAATTTCGGCGGCGTGCTTGATGTTTCGCAGTTGGAGAGCCGCGGCTTGGCGGTCGGCCTCGAGCTTGAGCCGCTCGGCCCTGTCCTCGAAATCCATCTTGAGCAATTCTTCTTCCCGCAAGTCCCATTTATCCTCAAAGTAGCCAATCAATGGCAGCCACAACCCCAACAACGCGGGTGTCCAAAAAACCGCGAATCCCGCACAGGCAGCCGCTTCGCCGACTTGCAACAGCCGCAACAACCGCGGTGTACCGAACCTGTACCGCGCCGCCGACAACGCCGTCAGCACCAGCACAAACGCAACCCCCAAAAGGGGGCTGTCGGTCAGCCCCCACGCAATCAGCAGGGTTATTCCGGCAAAAAGCCGCGCGAATATTGCGTATTTTTTCATGGTTTTATTATATCATGGGGGGTGGGGGGTTGTCAATGGGGGGCGATTTCCTTTTCGCCCGCCGACATATAAAAAAATTATTTGACAAATTTCGCTAAATATGGTATGCTTGTATCAGCCGCTCCCTATACCGGCAACGGAAGGAGGGTTGCATGTACATGTTAGGTTCAGTAATAATCTCCGTCGTAGCAAGTGTAATTGCCTATTACATTTGCAAGTGGCTTGACGGTAGATAGCGGTATAGCACACCCCTCGCAAGTCAGCACGCAAAAAACTCCCCCGAGTGCCTATGCTCGGGGGAGTTGCTGTGAATTGGTTACACAATGTTAGGTTCATCATTGTTTCCTAAAGATATTCTACCACAAAAAAAACCGTTTGTCAACCCCCAAAATTAAAATAATTGTCAATTATCCATTATCAATTGTCAATTGTCCGTCACCCCCTGCACCTTCCTAACCCCACCAATCAACACCACCACAACCGTGAACCCAAACAGGAACAGTAGCGGCACTACGAAGCCGGTGAAGCTTACATCCTGCAAATTCCGCAGGCCCTCGGCGAACCAGAACCCGGGCGAGAACCACGCGATTTTTTGCATAAATTCAGGTACCAATTCAATCGGCCAGAACAGCCCGCCGAGCATTGCCGACAAGGTCGCAATCATCGCAATCGCGGTCGAAATTACGCCGAGGTCGCTTGCGAAGGATGCAATCGTCAGCACGAGACTTACCGAGAATAAATTGTACAAACTCAACAGCAAAAACAGCAATAAAACATGCGGCGTTCCGCTGTAAAGATGCACCAAAACTGCAAGCGACAAACCCACCGAAATTTCAGTGGCGATGAACGCCGCCGCCGTGCCTTGTATCAGGTAAAACCGCGCCGAAATCGGCAGTACCCCCACACGGTCGGGCATGCCGCCGCGCTTGTCGTCCAAGAGGGTTTTGATTACGAAATAGGCGGTAAACATGCAGACAAACCCGAACATTGCAAGCCATTGCGCGATTGCCTCCCAGTGTTCGCCGACGTTCGTGAGCTGAAATTCAACCTTCGCCGATTCCTGCCATTGTTCGATTACAGCGGGCTCGTTTGTACCGAGAATCATCAGCGCACGAGTAATATTTTCGGCGGTTGCAGTCCCTAAAAGCGAGATGTCGTTGATTGACAAGGTGTAGCTTTCTAAGGTACTAATGTCCGTATTTCTACGCAAGACTTCCGATTCATACCCCTCACGAATCAGCAGTACCCACGGTATTTCGTCATTCGTCAAGCTCGCGGTGATGTCCGCCTCGTTCACTTCCACTAAATTATAGCGCAGTCCAAGCTGTGTCACAAGCGTCTCGGACAACAGGGTTTTGTCCAAGTCCGCCACCCCGAAATAGACGTTCGCTTGTGTAAGAAAATCGTTCTGCTCGTCATTTACAGAACTCGCCGTAATCGAAATAAGTATGAACGAAATTATCGGAAAGGCAAGTATTCCCGCCCAATTCAGCGGCTGCTTAAAAATTCGCCTCAAAGTCATCGCAAACACCGTAAGTTTATTTATTTCTGCATTCTGCATTCTGCATTCTAATTTAGTCATGCAAGCCGCCTCCTTCCGAGTATAAACGCGCCTACAAAGCAGATTGCGGCATATACGAACAGCAGTGTTAAATCAGCGGCCATCTTTGTTTCGTTGCCGCCGTAGACCGCGCCGAAAATTACCGTGTGCGCTAACGAATTAGGCGAGAATTGAAAAACTTTTTCTGCCGCCCCGAAGTCTATTTTCACATAGCCGCCCGCGACAAATGTCATGGTCCAAATCACCGCCTGCATTACCCCCATTGCCAAGTTTGCATTGCCCAAAATCAGCAGTACGAATATTGCCAAAGCTTGCGAAAATAGTGTCACGCCAAACAAAGTTAATAATACAAGCGGGATTCGCTCACCCCAGTAAACCCCGTAGACAAGCCAGCTGAACAGGAATGTCGCCATGCCTTGCAGGTAACTTGAAACGGTCGCCGATGCTAATACGCCGCCGATTAAGACCGGCTTTGAGACCGGCGCGATTAGCAGGCGTTCGCCTGTGGTCGAGAAGATGTTTTTGCGGAATAATTCCAAGCCGTTCAGGCCCGCGAACAGCAGTATCATGACTAACATCGTGACCGCGTAATAGTCGAGCGCGCCGGGTACGCGATTACCGAGGGGGGCTTGCTCGATGCTCAAATCCGCGTTGATAATTTGCAGTAATTCCGCTAATTCAGCCATGTTGTCAAGGTTCGCGGTTGCAATTTGCATTGCCGCGTTAATCTGCACATAGGAGTCAATCACCGATGCCGCTATTGCCGCTTCCAACCCCGCTACCTGCGGCCTTGTAACGACAACATTACCGTTATTTTCGCTAATTATAATTGACACTTCGCCGCTGTCTAATAATTCAAGCGCAAGATTCTCGTCGGTGAATTGCACCGCTATGAATTGCCCGACTTCATCACCGAGCAGGAACGCGCCTAATTCGCTATCCCGCTCGGCAGTCGCCGCAACCGCAATCGTTTCAAAGTCATAATCGGGCGACATGTAGCCGCTGAGTGCGTTGCCGAGTACGAAGATGATTACAATCGGGAAGATTGTCAACACCGCCACATTCACGGGGCTACGCCAGCAATACTTGAAGCTTGCGGTGAATATTGCGAAGAAACTTCTCATGCAATTTCACCCCCGCTATCTCTTAACTTTTTGCCTGTGAGTGCAAGGAAGGCGTCTTCTAAGGTCGCGCGCTCCGCCGAGGCCCGCAGAATCGTGTAAGGCGCGGCGAGTTCCAAAATTCGCGCAATGTTCCCCGACCCGACCCGACTTATCACCGCAAGCTTGCCGCCCGAAACTTCACAGCGGCTGACCCCTTGCACCTTCTTGATACTTTCGGGCAGTGACGGGCCGATTTCCTTGACTTCTAAGTTTATTACTTCCTCAAATATTGCTTTGCCCGCGATTTCCTCGACCGTTCCGTCGGCGATTACCTGCCCTGCATCCATTATGCAAACCCGCGAACAGAGCCGTTCTACCTCCTCCATATAGTGAGAAGTGTACAGCACGGTTGTGCCTTGGCGGCTGATTTCGGCGACAAAGTCTAAGATGTGATTGCGGGACTGCGGGTCAATCCCGACCGTGGGTTCGTCAAGAATCAGCAATTCGGGGCGGTGCATAATCGCACAGCCAATGTTCAGCCGCCGCTTCATGCCGCCCGAGAATTTTCGGGGGGCTTTTTTCGCCACGTCGGATAAGCCTAATACGTCAAGTATCTCACCAGACCGCCGCTTCAACTCGACACCGTGAACTCCGTAAAGCCTGCCGAAATACTCGAGGTTTTCTTTGGCAGACAAGGTCTCGTAGACGGCCAAGTCTTGCGGGACTACGCCGATTTTCCGCTTGGAGGCGGCCGAGAACTTCTTGCCGAAGACTTGAATTTCGCCCGCATCGGAATTTGTCAACCCTGTAAGCACGCGGATTGCGGTGGTTTTGCCGGCACCGTTCGGGCCGAGTAGCCCGAGCGTTTCGCCCTTGTGCAGGTTCAGCGATAAATGGTCTAACGCCGTTAAGGCGCGGTAGCGTTTTACTATGTCTTTCATGGAAATAATCATTTTGCCCTCCGGTTAATGCAGAAATAATAATGCAGAATGCAGAAATAAATGGGATTACGATGTTTATTTCCGTCGGAAAACGACCTTAAAATTAAATTATTTCTGCATTCTGCATTCTGCATTGTTATTTTTTCTGAACTATTTATATTATAAACGACCCTGTATGCTGTTGCAAGTGCCTTGTGTCACAAAATAATATTACATTTGTCATATTCCTTGTTGACAAGTACAGAATTTTGTGATAAAATTAACTTAATATGCAAAAAATTCCTAAAAGGGAGGAGTACATAATGGCAAAAATAGTCTTCATCACGGGAGGGGCGGCAAGCGGCAAATCCCGTTGGGCAGTGTCAAGCTTTGCATCCTGCGACAACGTTTTGTACATGGTCATCGCCGACAAGATTGACGACGACACCGCGGCAAGAATAGACTTCAACTGCAAGAAAAACGACGTCGAATGGGAAATCAAAACCTCCGTGCATAACATTAACGAGGTGGCGGGCGGTCGAAAGTTTACGATTTTCGACAACCTCGGCGCGTACACCAACATCGTCATCAAGCGGATTTGCCCGAACTTGGACGATATGACCGACGACATAAGGCGCACTATCGAGCGGCAGACAATAAGCGACGTGACCGAGCTGATTGACATGGCAAAAGACGGCAATGGCAACCTTTTGATTATTTCAACCGAGCTTGGCTTTGGGCCACTGCCCGAAAACCAGTCGCAACGGTGGTTCAGGGAAATCATCGGCAACGTCAACCAACGTATCGCAAACATCAGCACCGAAGTCTACTTATCGGCAAGCGGGATACCTTTTAAGATTAAAGGGTAGGGCAGGGGTTCTACTCCTGCCGCTGAACCAAATGCGGTATAAATATCGAACGGCGAGAGCAGAGCCCTCGCCCTACACTAAAAAACAGAAAGGACATGGTAAATAATTATGATGACTTTTGAGGAGTTTATCTTAGGAGCGAGGAACGCGGGCGCGTCCGACATACACTTGTCGGTGGACAGAGAGCCGGTGTTCCGTGTCAATGGCGATTTGAAAAAGCTGGAGGGTTTGAGCGACATTCCGGTTACAAAACGCCTGTTAATCTCCCTGCTCAGTGCCGAGCAGGAGGAGCAATTCAATTTGGGAAATGACATCGACTTCGTCTTTGAGCTTAAAGACGGAAGCAGACAACGCGCGAACTTGTATCGCCAAATGGGCAAGTTGGCTTGCGCTATTCGTCTCTTGAACAGAGAAGTGCCGACCTTGCAGGAAATGGGGCTGCCGCCGCTGTTGGCGGAAATCTCGCTGAAAAGAAGCGGCTTGGTTCTCTGCACGGGTGTAACCGGGAGCGGCAAAACCACCACACTTTCGATTATGATTAACCACATAAACAAGAACCGCCCTTGCCATATTATCACCCTCGAAGACCCGGTCGAGTATCGCTATAAATCAGACTTGGCGACTATTCACCAACGCGAAATCGGCAGGGATGTCAAGAATTTCGACGCGGCTTTGCGGAGCGCGTTGCGTGAAGACCCCGACGTTATTTTCGTGGGCGAAATGCGCGATTATGAAACAATTCAGCTTGCAATAACCGCCGCCGAAACAGGGCACCTCGTCTTGGCGACATTGCACACAAGGGGCGCGATACATACCATTAACAGAATAGTTGACGCATGCCCGCCGCATATCCAAAAGCAGGTGTTGGTGCAACTTTCGCAGATTTTAGAGTGCGTAATCAGCCAATCGCTACTCCCGAAACGTGAGGGCAAAGGCAGGATTGCCGTGCTTGAAATCCTGCTCGGCACCGACGCGGTCAAGAACATGATTAGGCAAGAGAAGACATTCCAGTTGGAGTCGGTCATGCAGCAAAACCGCGCAATCGGCATGTGCCTTATGGACGATATTATTTTGGATTACTACCTCAAAAATATCATCTCGCGGGAGTCGGCTTTGCATTATTCTACGGATAGGTTGGAGATGGAGAATCGGATTAAGAAGATGAGGTAAATTGAGGGGACACCATATATGGTGTCCGTGGACTGCGTTCGACCGCTGACGACAGGGGGTTATGACTATGTATGCCAAAAAACTAATCGCACTGCTGATTACAGCGGCGGTGCTGATTACGTTGCCGATTGCGGCAACGGCGCAAGATGATTACCATACGCCCGAATTTTTTAACGAGAATGAGTATCGGAAGTTGGTAAGTTTTTTCACACAAAACGACAACAACCGGAAAATTTTCGACGAATTGGGCTGGGAATTTGACGACCCGTTGTCGTGGGTGTACAAGGGTTATATGGGGGTGACATGGTATAACCACTACGGAACAGATGAGTATAGGGTTGCCGGCTTCAAATTTGATGGTTCTCCTTTTAGCGGCGACCTTGATTTGTCCGGGTTCACGGAGTTGTATGTTGTGAACCTCTCATACACCGCTATTGACAGCATTAATCTTTCGGGCAATACAACCCTTGAATATTTATCCGTCACGGGTTCAAACATCACAAGCCTTGACATTTCAAGCAACACCGAACTCGTTGAGCTATTTATCCACAGTAATAAACTCACAAGCATTGACATATCAAACAACTTAGCCCTAACTGCCATATATATTGACGATAATTATATATCGGAAATGGATTTGTCGAAACATCGGCATTTGACGGGGTTCAGTGCCGCGAGGAATAAGTTGAGGAGCATATCGTCACTTGAGGATTTGGAGTTGCTTTGCTATGTTGATGTTAGGGATAACTATCTCGATTTGACCTCACCGCAAGTAGCGACCTCAATCGCAAAAGTGCAAGCGACTGTAGACAAGAACGAGGATAATGAGTCGATTTTGCATGGGTGGTGGATGCGCGGGGTTGAATACGAGCCGCAAAACGAGGCGGCTTTCGCCGCCGCTCCAACGTGGACTATCGACTTGCAGAAACTTATTGCGGCGTTGGTTGCGTTGATAGGTATGTCGGCGGTGATGAGACTGTTACCCAAATTATAATTAGAAAGAGGACAACTCATGTCAACGAAAAAGCTCATCGCACTACTGATTACAGCGGCGGTGTTGATTGCGTTGCCGATTGCGGCAACCGCGCAGGATTATGATTACCATACGCCCGAATTTTTTAACGAGAATGAGTACCAAAAATTGGTGGATTTCGCCTTGCAGGGGGACAACCTCGCAAAGCTGAACTGGGATTTAAGCGCGCCCGACTTGTGGGACGGGGTTTACTGGGAGTTTCTTGAACCGGACGGGAAAACCGTAACCTCTATTACATTGGGGGGCATGGGCTTGACCGGGCGGCTTGATGTTTCGGGGTTCGCGGATTTGGAGTTTCTCCTCGTCGGCAAAAACCAACTCGATGGGCTTGATTTGGCGGGGAACGCCGCCCTTGAATTGTTGACATGCAGTGAAAACAACCTAACCGCACTCGATGTTACCGAAAGCCCCAACCTTGAATTTTTAGGGTGCTATGAAAATAATCTCACCGCGCTTGACTTGTCCGAAAACCCCAAGCTTTGGCTTTTGTCGGCAGGGTCGAATCAGCTTGCCACGCTCGATTTATCGAAGAACCCCCTGCTCCAAGATTTGTATTGCTGGGGAAATAAACTCACCGATATATCGTCGCTTGAGAATCTGCAAAATCTGCGGTATGTTGTCATCAGCGACAACTATTTGGATTTAAGCGACCCGAAAACGATGGCAGTGATTGACAAAATCCAACAAACCGTGCTTGCTAACGGCGGTGAGGGGGTTGCTTACACCCCGCAAAATGAAGTGCCACCTCCTCCTACGGGCATTGCCGATGTGCAGGGGTTTGTTGTGGGAGCGGTCGTGTTGGTGGGGGTTTCGGCGGGGTTGCTTTTAACCCTTAGAACCCGCGAAAATACAAAAGAATTTTAGAAAGAGGACAACTCATGTCAAAAAAACTAATCGCAATACTCCTAAGCGTAGTCATTTTTACAGCGGGTTGCAGTAGCGACAAGGGCGACACGACCCCCGCGAATCCCGATGTGAACAGCACTCGCGATACTCGCGATACTCCTGCAAGTGACCCTGCAAGTGACACCCCCGAAACTCCCGAAACTCCTGCAAGTAACCCCGCAACCGACACCCCGCCGACGACACCGCAGACTTCGGGCGAGTCGGTCATTTTGGCGGGTATGCCGCAGTATGACGGTTCTGTAGACAGCGCGGTCGCCTATATCGAGTGGGTGGTGGCGATGATGGAAAAGGCCGACGGGCTGGGTAGTTATGAGGCGATAACGGCGGATTTGAACGCCGCTCCGTTCGCGTGGGACGATGTCGAGGTCGAGGGTGACGAGTGGGCAGAGGAGACCGTGTATAACCTGCAAAATGAGACAACGAGCGTGTTCAGCGACCTTTGGGTGCGTATATACGGCGGAAAAACAAGCGACAATTTTTACTTCTCGGCAGACTCGACCGTGATGCGTATGGACTTTCAGGAAATTCAAGCGGACGAGATTAAAGCGGAGCTGATTTCACGCGGGTATACGCCGATTTCGGGGTACGAGGAACAGGCGTTGGAGTGGGTCTTCGATGATAATTTTATCACCGCGCAGGTCTGGTTCGGCACGGGGCATTTCTCGGTTACGATTTTTATTTAGCAAAAACACTTGACAAACCCAAAAATATATGGTAGAATATTTAAGCCGCATGTGATAGGCAAGTAATAGTGAATAAGGAATAATGAATAATGAACCGAGAATAATTACGACTTCAAAGCTTTAACAGTCGCGAGAACACGGCATCGAGCCTTAAATTATTCAATCGGAAAACCGTCGCGGAGCGACTCAACAATTATTCCTTATTAATTATTCATTATTACTTAAAGGCAACACGCCGCCTTTGTACAGCGAGATTTTGGGCTAATGCCCTGAAAAGGAAACTAAAATGTACGCAATTATTGAAACCGGCGGTAAGCAGTACCGCGTGAAAGAGGGCGACGAGCTGTATATTGAGAAGCTCGGAGTCGAGGGCGAGGTAAGTTTCGACAAGGTTATTTTGGTCGGCAAGGACGACGAAATTACAGTCGGCACGCCTTATGTCAGCGGCGCGGTCGTCAAAGCCGTCGTCGTCAAAGAGGGCAAGGCGAAAAAGCTCACCGTCTTCACCTACAAGCCGCAAAAAGGCTACAAACGCAAAATCGGGCACAGACAACCGTACACAAAAGTTAAAATCGAAGAAATAATTACAGGTTAAAGGGGACAGTACCTTGCAGTTATATCTGCGAAAACAAAAACGGTATCGGTTGCAATTAGCAGTTACCGTGAAGAAAAGGAGTGAGAAAATGGCTCATAAAAAAGGTGTTGGTTCAACCAAGAACGGCCGCGACAGCGAGTCCAAGCGGCTCGGCGCGAAGCGTGCAGACGGGCAATTCGTGCTGGCGGGGAATATTTTGGTACGTCAGCGCGGCACGAAAATTCACCCCGGAAACAACGTAAGCCGCGGCAGAGACGATACGCTTTTCGCTTTGGTTGACGGTAATGTTAAATTTGAACGCTTCGGTAAAGACCGTAAGAGGGTCAGCGTTTACGGCCTTGCGGCGGCGGAATAATTTAGCGAACAGACATCTTCGGAAACTAACACGCGGCGGCTTTACGCACAGCTTTTCCGTCATACTGCGTTAAAAATTTCCGCAATGCACAAAGCATTACGAAAATTTTTGCCTTGTATGACGAAAAATCTGCACGCAAATCCACTCGCGGTTAGTTCCCGAAGATGTCTAAGTAAGGGAGCGAAATTCACGCGGGTTGTGGGGATTTGCTTCCTTTTTTATTAAAGGACACCCCGGCATGTAGGGGCGCGCAGTGCGCGTCCGCAAGTCCCGCACAACCCAAAAGGAGGGCATGGCGAAAATATGGAAGCACTAAAACGCGAACCGCGCTATACCTACGCCGATTACGCCGAGTGGGAATTGAAAGAAGGCGAGCGGTACGAAATTATTGACGGCATACCTTACGCGATGTCCGCGCCGTCAGTCGGTCATCAAAGAGTGAGCAGTAATCTGCTTGGGGAGATACAATACTTCCTACGCGGCAGAAACTGCGAAGTTTTCCACGCGCCCTTCGACGTGCGGCTCAATGCAAAAGGCGACAAGGACGACACCATCGTTCAGCCCGACTTGACCGTCATCTGCGACAAGTCCAAGCTTGACGACAAAGGCTGTAACGGTGCGCCCGATTTCGTAATCGAAATCATCTCGCCCTCAAGCAGCAGACACGACCGTTCAATCAAGTTTCACAAGTACCAAAACGCGGGTGTAAAGGAATATTGGATGGTAGACCTCACCGAGAAATCAATCGACACGGCGGTCTTGACAAATGGCAGGTATGAAATTAATAGTTTTTCTGTTAAAAAGGGCGACGACATGGTGGAGTCCGCGGTATTGGCGGAGTTTGCTGTTGATTTGAATAATATTTTCACGGAATAATTTAGACGGTTGCGAAATTCACGGACGCGCAATGCGCGCCCCTACATGCGGCGATTTGATTTTATTTTTCATCTATATATTGTAGGGGCGGGCATTGCCCGTCCGCAAAACAATAGGTTTTGCAATCGCCTAAAGGATTAATTAAAAAGGAGATTAAAAATGGACTTAAAAGCAAAAATGAACCTCTCGATGGCTCTGGGGATAGTCGCGACTGTGGCGTTCACGGTCATGCTGTGGGTTGCCTACGACAAAAATTTTGTGCTGTGGACAAGCCTTATCCTGTTGACCGTGACCCTCGTGACAATGGGCATATGGTGTTGGCACTACATTGCGCGTACAAAATACACCGAGTCGCTCAACCCCAAAAAGAAGAAGTACCACACGCAGGGCAACCGAAAAGAGAGCCGCAGAAAACGGTAAACGGCTAATACGCACAGAAAGGTCTGCCCCATGCCGCACGCGATTTTTTAGTCAATGCGTCATAGGGCGGCATGGTACGGAAATGTTTATAGACACTGTAAAAATCGTGGTTAATGCGGGGGACGGCGGTAACGGCGCGGTCTCTTTTCACCGTGAGAAGTACGTGGCGACAGGCGGGCCCGACGGCGGTGATGGCGGCAAAGGCGGCGATGTCATTTTCATTGCCGACGATAACCTTTCGACACTGCTCGACTTTCGGTACAAACGCAAGTACGCCGCAGAAAACGGCGCGAATGGCGGCACTAACAAATGCACGGGCAAGTCCGCGCCCGATACGGTCGTGAAAGTCCCGCGCGGTACGTTAATCCGCGATAACGAGACGGGCAGGCTGATTGCCGATGTGTCGGGCGTTGAGCCTGTTGTAATTGCGCGCGGTGGCAAGGGCGGCAAAGGCAACATGAACTTTGCGACTTCCCGCAGACAATTGCCGAGGTTCGCAAAACCCGGCTTTCCCGGTGAGAAATACGAGCTTGTGTTGGAGCTGAAACTGCTCGCAGATGTCGGCTTGGTCGGCTTTCCGAATGTGGGTAAGTCGAGCCTTATCAGCGCGGTCAGCGCGGCCCGGCCCGAGATTGCGAACTATCATTTCACGACGCTTACGCCGGTTTTGGGGGTAATCAAACGCGACGACAAAAGCTTTGTCATGGCGGATATACCCGGCCTGATTGAGGGTGCAAGCGGCGGCGCAGGGTTGGGGCATAATTTTTTGCGACACGTTGAGAGATGCAGATTGATTGTGCATGTGGTGGACGTGTCGGGGATTGAGGGGCGTTGCCCCAAAGACGACTTCGAGAAAATCAACCGCGAACTTGAGCAATTCTCGCCCGAACTCGCAAAACTCCCGCAGATTATCGCCGCAAATAAGTCCGATATTGCAACAGCGGAGCAGATTGACGACTTCAAAAGTTACATCGCCAATTTGCAGTTACCACTGTTTGTTTTGTCGGCGGCAACAACAAAAGGCACCGCCGAATTAATCAACGCAGTAGCCGCAAAGCTTGACGAATTACCCCCTGTTAAAATTTATCAAGCCGAGGAGCTCACTCTCGCCGAGTTGGCAGAAAAGGACGCGCAGAAACGCGCATTTGCAGTCAACAAGCTTGATGAGGGCTACTATGAAGTGGTCGCGCCGTGGCTTGCGCCGATTCTCGCAATGGTCAACATGGACGACTACGAGAGCCTGCAATACTTTCAGCGGGTCTTGCGGCAGTCGGGGATTATTGCCGCGCTCGAGGCCGCGGGGATTCGGGAGAATGATACGGTTGGGGTGTTTGATTTTGAGTTTGAATTCCTCAACTAATGCAGAAATAATAATGCAGAATGCAGAAATAATTAAGTTTCAAGGTAGTTTTCCAACGAAAACAACCCCGCCCTAAAAAATTTTCAAAAAACTATTGACAATTTGTTGTTTATGTATTATAATAGAGGTGAACTAAAATAAAAGCAGAGGGTTTCCCCTCTACTTTTACGGCAGAGTTTTTTACTCTCCGCCTTTGGCTTTGGAACGACGACCTTTTGCACGGGAGCGTCGTTCTTTTTTTGTTCGCAGTGTGATGCGTATTGCTTGCAGTGTTTTTGCGAAGGGTTCGCGAAGGTAATCCCATGTAATATTTGCAAGCACGCCAACCACAAACGCCAGAAGAACGTCCATGATAAGTATTCCTCCTTTCGTCGATTCACAGCAATCGGAGACTGCCGCAAACCAACGTCCGGTACTTACTGCCAAGTATCGAAGTCCTCGTCCGTGTTTATTGTAGCATGTTTTTATTCCTTTGTCAAGTATTTTAATTAATGCAGAATGCAAAATGCAGAATGCAGAAATAATTAAGTTTCAAGGTAGTTTTCCGATGGAAACAAGCCTTGTAATTTCACTATTTCTGCATTCTGCATTATTATTTCTGCATTAGTAGCGTAGCTATCCTAAGATTACCTCAACCTCATAAACCCCACTACCAAACCCACCCGCAGGAATTTTATTGCCGTCGATGAGTTTGCCGTCTACTGTGAGGGATTTCACGCCTTTGCAGACGTGGGTGGGGTTTTTCACGGTGATGTTGTATGTCGCGTTCCTGAACTGCCTTGTGAGGGTAAAGCCGTCCCATGCCGCGGGGATTGACGGGTCGATAACCAAGCCGTCATAGTCGGGGTGTACGCCCAAAATATATTGCGACACCGCCGCGAAATTCCATGCGGCCGTCCCTGTGAGCCATGAGTTTTTGCTCTCGCCGTGCCGCTTTGCGTCCTTGCCCGCAATCATTTGCGCGTAGACATACGGCTCGGTTTTGTTCAGCTCGGAGAAGTCTTCACGGAAGGCGGGGGCAATCTTTGAGTAGTACTCGTAGGCCTTGTCGCCCCTGCCTACAAAGGCCTCCGCGCAGATTAGCCATGCATTATTATGGCAGAAGACGCCCGCGTTTTCCTTGTAGCCGGGCGGGTAGGTCGAAATCTCGCCGTATTCGATAATATACTTGGTGAATGCGGGTTGATTCAGCACCAAACCGTGCGCCGAATTGAGCCACTTGTCAACGCTATTGAGAGTCTTCATGTCAAGGCCTTGCTCCTTGCCGAGGCCCGCCAAAACCGCAAAGCCTTGCGGTTCTATGAAGATTTTGCCTTCGGCGTTTTCGTTACTGCCGACTTTTTTTCCGAAGTCGTCATATGCACGCAAGAACCACTCGCCGTCAAAGCCGTGTTCGAGGACGATTTTGTTCATCTTTGCAATTTCCGAATCGGCACGTGTGGCCTCGGTCTCGTCGCCTTTAAGTCTGCACATTGCCGCGTACTCCGGGCCTATGAATCCCAACATTGCCGCTATCATAATGCTTTCGGCGACTTTGCCGTCCTTGCCCTCGGTGGTCTGGAAACTTTGGCCCGAAACGCTTGAGAAACAATTAAGATTCAAGCAGTCGTTCCAGTCGGCGCGGCCGATTAGCGGCAAGCCGTGCGGGCCTGTTTTTGTAATCACGTGGTTGAAGGCGCGTTTCATGTGGTCGAGCATTGTGTCTTTCAACTCGTCTAAATTCTCGTAGGGTACAATTTCGTCCAAGATTCCGACGTCGCCTGTTTCCTTAATATACGCGGCGGTCGAGAGTATCATCCAGAGCGGGTCGTCATTGAAGTTGCTGCCGAGTTCATGGTTGCCTTTTTTGGTGAGCGGCTGATATTGGTGATACGCGCCGCCGTCCCGCAGCATTGTCGCCGCTAAGTCTAAAATGCGCTGTCTTGCACGTGCGGGAATTTGATGCACAAAGCCGAGTATGTCTTGATTGCTGTCACGGAATCCCATGCCGCGGCCGATTCCCGACTCGAAATAGGAAGCCGAGCGCGACAAATTAAACGTCACCATGCACTGATATTGATTCCAAATATTCACCATGCGATTGAGTTTTTCGTCGGGGCTGTTGACTGTGTAAATTGACAAAAGCTTGTCCCAGTGAGATTGTAAGTCGGCGAAAAGGTTGTCGGCTTTTTCGGTGGTGTTGCACTTTGCAATTAGTTCCACTGCGCGGGTTTTGTTTATAATGTTGTTTTTGGAATCGCCGCTTGTCAGTAAACCCTCGGTGTAATTACTGAATTTTTCGGGGACGGGATTTTCGATGTATCCCAAAACAAATACGAAGTCGCGGGATTCGCCCGCCGCTAATTCGACTTCTATGTAGTGGGAGGCGCAGGGGCTCCAGCCGTCGGTTACGCTGTTGCGGGGTGCACCCGCCATGACCGCTTGCGGTGCGGCGAATCCGTCGTACAGGCCTAAAAACTCATCGCGTGAGGTGTCGAAGCCGTTGATAGGCGCGTTGACACTGTAAAAAGCGTAGTGGTCGCGGCGTTCTTTGTACTCGGTTTTGTGGTAGATTGTCGAACCGCTCACATCTACCTCGACCTCGCCTGTGCTAAAATTGCGTTGGAAATTTGTCGTGTCGTCCTGTGCGTCCCACAAGCACCACTCGACAAAGCTGAACAGTTTGAGCTTTTTTGGAGTGTCCGAAAGATTCGAGAGTGTGAGTTTTTGCACTTCCGCATCTAAGCCGACCGGGACGAAGAACAGCACTGATGCCTGTACGTTATTTTTCGCGCCCGTAATGCGGGTGTACCCCATGCCATGGCGGCACTCATAGCTGTCAAGCTCGGTTTTCAATGGCGACCAACCCGGACACCACGCGGTATCGCCGTCTTTGATAAAGAAATACCGCCCGCCCATGTCAATTGGCACGTTGTTGTAGCGGTAGCGCAGGATTCGGCGCAGGCGCGCGTCTTTGTAGAAGCAGTACCCGCCCGCCGTGTTGCTGATTAACGAGAAAAAGCCCTCGCTCCCGAGGTAATTTATCCACGGGTAGGGGGTTTTCGGGGAAGTGATGACGTATTCGCGGTTTTTGTCGTCGAAGTTGCCGTATTTCATATGTACCTCCGTTTTATTTTATAGTATTACTTTTATTATAAGGGATTTTTTGGGGAAATGCAAGTGAATTTTTTGTAAAGGCTTATACAAGTACGGGTTCTTTTGTTTCGGCGGGGTCGGGGGTTTTTGTTAAATCTACTTTGAATAATTCGGTGTTTAGGCCTATGTGTATTCTTTTCCTTAATTCTTTCCGTTGTTCTTTCGGTATATCTGAAAGTTTAAAGAATTGTTCTTCTGTCTTTCTTTTACATGTTACATAAGAGGTGGGTGCAGGGATACGTTTGTCAGCATAATTCACATTAAATAATACCAGTTGATGTTTCTCGTGTTCTTGAAGCCATTCTCCTATTCTTTCCCACCAAGTTTTATCGGTTACGCCTATAGACATTCCAAAGACACAAACAATATCACTTCTTCTAATTAGTTGTGAGTAATGGTCTGCATCGGCAACACCTAAGTTATCCGAAAAATTTTTCAATAAAGGCTTTACGAGCACCCTCTTGAAATCTTCATCTTTTGAAAGTTCGGGATTATGTATTTGTTTTTCATTATCAACACCAATAATCATATTTTCATCAAGGGTTCCGTGAATGTTTTTTACAAACAAAACAGAAACTAAACTTTCTTCATTACCAATTTCCCCATAAAACAGAATACGTATACATTCATTAATTACATCGGTATAATTAAAAGAAATAAAGTTACACCAACAATAGGAGTTTTCGTCTGGTTTATGTGGTTTAATTAGCTGCATGATAATATCTTTAGAGTCTTGTGGCAACGCTTCATAGAATTTTTGTACTGACCAAGTAAATTTAGTTCGTATTTCTTCCTCATGAAAGTCATAATCAATTTTATTTGTTTGCTCTTTTAAGTACTCCGCCAGCTCTACTCTGAAATCATCTAAACACTCAACAAAATCCAATTGCGTTTCCTCGTCAAAGTTGCGAGCATATTTACCCAATTCTTCCTCAAAATTTGCCCATGTTTCTATGTCTTTGTTTATATCTTCTTTAAACTTTTTAATTATTTCGCTATCAGTTTCTTTGTTCTTTTCCAAATATACAGGCAGAAAATCTTTGAAACTCGTTTTCAAGCCCATATTTAAGTCAAAGCCGTTGCCTATTAGGAATGTTATGTTCATTTTGCGCCTCCTTTGTAATGTTGGATGTCCTGTTTAATTTATTTTACCATAATTTAATGGGAAATGCAAGGGTTAAATGTAAAAAATTGGGGTGGGGGGTGGGTGCAAGCCCACGCAACCGTCGGAAATTTACGGGCGGGCATGGAAGCCCGCCCCTACAAAAATCACAGGCGGGTTAAAAACCCACCTGTATCACTCTCAACTCACCTTAACATCAATCCACTTAGGCACAATCGTCTCAAGCAACGGCACATCGTCCGGGACGACCCGCTCGTCTTCGTATCGCCAACAGGGGTGGGCTTCGCAGAGGCCGCAGTCGGGCCGCGATTTGTCGTTACGGCAACAGTTGAAGACGGGGCAAATCACCTCGTCAACGTACTGTAACCAAAAAACCCGCCCCGCCTCCTCGTTGCAACCAAGGCACTCATGCGGGAAATGACGGCACTTGTAACAGTCCCGCCCGCAACAACTGATGTTTTCCATTTTTCCCCATTGTCCACCTACATGCGGCGAGGAATGGAAGGGTGCGTTTTCCCCGACTTTGTAGGTTTCTTTTCAAACTTACTCTAAACTCCGCGCATGCCGTCGATTTTTCTATATATTGACGGCGTTTTTTGCCTTTATATAACATATTGTAGCAAATTGCGCGGGGTTTGTCAAGGGGTTTTTGGAAATAATGTTTTTTGAAAATGTAGGATTACAATAGAAGTGTTACACTTCACAAAAAAAGAATAGCGGAAAAAGGAAACCTGTGTTACAGTTATAGTTGCTAAACAAAAAAGGAACAGGGAGGTTTC
>WRMK01000036.1 GCA_009777155.1 Oscillospiraceae bacterium | reverse complement strand
CCTTTCAAACGGCGACGAGGACAGGGACGGCGGCGAAAGCAACAGCATACAAAATCAAAAGTCATTTTTAGAGGGCTTCGCCAAACAGAGAGGTTTTTCAAACATCATGCACTATATTGACGACGACGAAAGCGGCAGATTTTTTGATCGTTCGGGCTACGTTCAGATGATGAATGATGTTGAAATCGGAAAAATCGGAATTGTCATAATGAAAATTATATTACACTATTCCCACTTAAAAAAGCGAATCGAAATAATTATACACACAACGGCAATCGAAACTATTAGTATAATCGGGAATAAAACGCCGTCAATCGGCAAGCCAAGTGATGTAGCTTTTAATAACTTAATACCATGTGTCAATGGCATTACGTCTGCAACTCTTTGAAGTGACATGGGCATAACCTCATAAGGCAGGGTTGCCCCCGAAAAAATCAACATGGGAAAATATAGAACACTTGCAATGATACCCGCTGTTTTTTGATTTTTAGCAATCCCGCCTACCATAATACCGATACTGAACATTGACAGCATAATTAGAAAATAACTGCCTAAGAAGTAAATCCATGTTTGTAATCCGCCGACCATATTAAACCCGAAAAACAATGCCGCCGTGATGTAAACAAGAACGAGCGAAACGACAGAGTAAAGCATATAAATTACCACATGAACCGCCAAAATTAAAGCGGGACTTACAGGCGTTACCTTAAATCGTTTCAATATTTTTTTGTGGCGATAATCGGACACAAGCAACGGCAAACCCATTACTCCCCCTGCGGCAATCGCTATTGTTGACAACGCGCCGAATGACTGCGCTAAAAAAGTGTATTCTGCGCCCTCAAAAGCAGGTTTATTTCCGTAAATAATGCCGAGAATTACAGTAGCTGCAATAGGCATACATATTGCGAAAATTACCATATCCATACCACGCAAGGATAGTTTTATTTCGGTTTTTAACATTGTGTTAAATGCTTTCATTTTCGGCTACCTCGCTTTCATCGGTGTACCATAAATAAGCGTCCTCAAATTTTTCGTGAGGGCTGTTTTCAATAGCTTCATTTACTGTTCCTTGAAAAATGATGTTCCCTTTTTTTAGGATAATAATCTTGTTGCAAAGGATTTCAACTTCGTCCATAAAATGAGAAGTTAAAAGAATAGTCAAGCCTTTTGATTTCAATTCAGACAGGCATTTCCAAACGTCACGCCTTGCTCTTGGGTCAAGACCTGTTGTGAGTTCGTCCAAAAAGACAACTTCGGGATTTGGGAGCAGGGCAAGCACAATAAATAACCTTTGCTTTTGACCGCCCGACAATTCATTTACAGGACTTTTCATTTTATCCTCAATACTAAATTGTTTTAGCAAGGCTTGATAACTTGCGGGAGTTTTGTATAGTGAAGATGTGACTTCGCATAATTCCCACACCGTTATTTTGTCTTGATAATTTGCCTCTTGAAATTGAACGCCGACCTTTTCAAATAAAGCCTTTCGGTTTTTTTCAATATGTGGATTTAACCCTAAAACCGATACATTACCGCTATCGTGTTTTCGCGTTCCTAAAATACATTCTATGGTTGTACTTTTTCCGGCACCGTTCGCGCCGAGCAAGCCGAATACTTCGCCACGGCAAACAGAAATATTAACATTCTGTACCGCTCTAATATCACCGTATGACTTGCATAGGTTTTCTACATTTATTATTGTTTCCATTATTGAAAATCCCCCTTTTACATGATTATACCACCATTCAAAAGGTTGGTGGTATACTGGAGGGTTATTTATTTTTTCTTTTTCATTTTGTCAAGTTGTGCAAGTATGCTTTTGGCGTTTTCTTCGGCAGATTTAAGCGAGGTTAGCAGTTTGTCACATACTGAAATAATATCGTCTGTTTCGTTTGGTGTGTCAATTATTTTCTTAATATTCCCCTGTGGGTTGCGGGATAATTCGTTAAGCAATCGTAGAATTGCAGACAGCGAATAATTAGCGGTTCGTAATGTGCGTATTATTTTTAACAACCGTATATCTTCATCACCGTATACCCTGTAACCGTTTTCCTTTCTCTTGACTTTTAATAAGCCGTTAAGTTCCCAATTTCGTAATGTGTCGGCGGTAATTTGTAGATGTTCAGCCGCCTGTTTTCGTGTAAAAGATATATTCGTTGCTTTGTACTTTTTACCCGATAATAATTGTTTAACAAGTATTATAGCTTTTTCGGCTTTTTCTTGTTCTGACTTGATTTGGTTTAAGTAGCCGATTGCAAGATTTTCCGCTTTTTCAATATTGCCTGTTGCGGAAGTCTTGATTATTTCAAACGCTGCTTCCCGCAAGCCATTTTGTAAAAGCTCAACTTGTAAAGCAAGCCGGATAAGTTTCATTTGCTCTACATGAACATCGGTGAATATACGATAGCCATTTGGCTGTCGTTTTGGCTTCGGTATAAATCCTATTTCCTCATAAAATCGGACTGTATTCGGGTGTACGCCGATTATTTCAGCAACTGTCGCGGTTTTGTAGGTTTTTAGCATATAACATATAATCCTTTTATCAAAATAATATAGATACTGCTGTGTTCACGTTGATGATAAACAGTTCAAAGAAACCTAACCTATCATAACACATAAACGCCGCTTTTGCAACAGCTTTTTGAAAATTTCTCATAACCGACCGTTTCAACTATCCAAACAGTCAAGGGGCGGGTAGTATTTTTTTACTTGTACTCGGCGAAAAATGCTCCACCCTTAAACCCTTGACTGTTTGGATTTTTTGCCGTGCCATTTCGCCGCCGAAAACGGGGAGCAAGATAAATCTTGCCCGCCGCTTTCGTCTGCTCCATTATACGGCAAAAACCGTCTGCACTACCACGCAGGGGCTTGAAAGGTATCACGGGGCTACGCGCCCCGAACCCCCGACCTCAAACAAAGAGCAAGAAAAGGGCGGTAATTATGAACATTTTGAAAATTTTAGTCAATATAAAGAAAAAACACTTGACAAAACGCTTCATGGGGGACGGCGAAAGACTGGCAACCGTACAAAAATGACAATTTTACCGATAATGTCATTTTAACGGAAACTGAACACTTGACAATGGAAAGCCGACCGAAAAATCCTAAACACGCACGTAATAAAAATGTGCTTGTAATTGGCGGTTCGGGGAGTGGAAAAACGAGGTTTAAGGGAAATCACTAGTCGACAACAACAATCATCGCACCAATCACGAGCAAGCGCGGCAAATATCTACCTACTCACGTTGACCTCGGAAATTGCGGTTACTGCTTGGAGAACAACTCTCGTGTTCTTCTCGAACAGGTGAGAGTAATCGACAAATGCAGGCTTCGCAAATATATTTGCTCTCTTTACTCGCACGAGATGAAACGTGTTGAACAGGCACTTCTCGTAAGTGTCGGAATGGAGGTTTACGATGACCGGAACACAAGCTACTGAAGCGCCAATCATGTTGACAGGCGACGCGCTTGCGGAGTTCAAGAAAGCCATGAAAATCGGGTATTACAAGATTTTCCGTTGCCGACAACGGAAAAACCTACGGCTGCACCAACAGGGGGTTCAACGAGCAAATTTTACTAATGGCGATGGAGTGTATCCTTGGTCACATCGGCAATACCCGCGACGAGGTTATCGCTGATTTGATGCGTGAAATCAAGGAAATGCAGAAAATCACCACAAGCGTTGATGTAGCTCCGTTGGAAGCGGAAATTGAGAAACTTGGCACAAAAAAGCGTAACGCCATCGACCTAATGTTGGAGGGACTTATTTCAAAAGACGACCTCAAAAAACAGACAGAATTTTACGACAGCGAAATTTCTCGTCTAAATGAGGAGATTTTTCAAAGTCAAAATGTGAGCCTTGTTCACGAACGTCAAATTAGAAATGTCCGTGAGTACATCGACAAGGTAAAGGAAACTGCTGAAATTACGGAGTACAACACCGATGTTTATCGTGAGTTACTTGACGAAGTTTTGGTAAATGGCGACGGCACTGCCGACTTTTATCTCAACTGCGTTCCGTTTGGTTTTAAGGTTGCGTACAGCACGGTTGTACGCTCGAAAAAATTCATTGTAACGATTGAATCATGCACAATTATCGAGTGATAATTGTGCAACTTGGTTCATGTGCGTTTCGTTATTCACCCGTCGGGTCCAGCCCTCGCCCCACACCCTAATTCCTAATCCCCAACTCATCCAAAACCCCCAAAAGACAACCCAAAACCGGCACCCCCGCCGTCATCAACCGCTCCCTGCTCTGATGCCCTGCCGAATAAAGCAAGCAGTCGGCGTTCAGCGTGGCGGCTACTTCGTAGTCGTGCAGGGTATCGCCGACTAAAAGGATTTTCCCTGCTGTTCTGCATGCCTTGCGCCCGCCGCCGTTGGCGGCGAATAGAGGCTCTGCCGTTACCAAATCATTTTCACTTTCCTCCCCGTCAAGCGAAAATGATTTATTGGAGGAGAGGATTTCCCCTGTTGTTCTGCACGCCCTACGCCCGCCGCCGTTGGCGGCGGGTAGTGGCTTTGCCACCAATAAAGCATTTCCGCTATCCTCACCGTCAAGCGAAAATGCTTTATTGGCGGCGAGGATTTCCCCTGTTGTTCTGCACGCCTTGCACCCGCCGCCGTTGGCGGCGGGCAGCGGCTTTGCCGCTACCAAAGCGTTTCCGCTTTCTTCACCGTCAAGCGAAATTGCCCTATTAGCCGCAATATAATTCACAGCAGCCTGCAACTTACTCTCGGCGTAAATGTCCGACAGCCCCAAAATCTCATCAAAGTACTTCGCAATGCCGAACTCGCTAATCTGCCCGCGCAAATTATTGGTCTCGGATGCCGAAAGAATCACCTGCTTTATGCCCGCCGAATGTATCTTCGCCAAGACCGTTTCGGCGTGATTGTTCAGCCCGCAATTCCCCGTCTTGCCCGCCAAATAAGCCGCGATATACTCCTCGGCCAAGACCTCGAACGGCTCTTTTTCAAAGTCAAACCCGACTTTTTTGTAGTAGTCAATCACGGGAAAACAAAACGCGTCGTGATACTCCGCGATACTTTCAAGCGGCTTGTGACCCCGAGAGATGAGCATGTTGTTAATAACGCATATGCACCACTCGACGTCATTGAAAAGCGTCCCGTTCCAGTCCCAAATTATCAGCTCCGTCACAGATTTTCACCGTTACTCTCGATAACGCCCCTGTACCAATGCCCGCTATCTTTGATGATGCGTTGTTGTGTGGTAAAATCAACGTAAACCAAGCCGAACCGCTCACTGTACCCCGAAGCCCACTCGAAATTGTCGAGCAACGACCACTGGAAATACCCCGCAACGTCCGCGCCGCTCTCGGCCGCCTCACGCAAGGCGAGCAGGTGGCGGTTGAGGTAATCAATGCGGTTGGGGTCGTGAACCTTGCCGTCAAGCGAGATTACGTCGTGGCAAGAAAGCCCGTTCTCCATAATATAAATCGGCAGTTTGTACCGTTCGTGCAGGAAAATCGCCGCCCACTTCAAGCCCTCGGGCGTAATCGGCCAGTTGAAAGCCGTCTTGGGGCAACCGGGGTATCTGAATCTTTTCGTGGTGTAGCCATTATTTTCACTTGCAGAAACTTGCACCGCCCGCCCCTCGTAGAAATTCGGCCCGTAAAAATCAATCGGCTGTTTTATAGTCTCCATGTCCCTTTCCCAACCGTCGGGAAGCCACTGCCCAAAGCGTTTCAGCCCGTCTTCGGGGTACTTGCCGAACATAACAGGGTCGCCCCACCACGCCGCGCTGAAAAACCAGTCAGTCGGGTGGTCAATCATATCGAACGATAATTTTCTCGCGAGTGCAATATTTTCGGGCGTTTCAATTTCGGGGTAGGAAAAAATATTGACGGGGACAATTCCGATTTTCAAGTCGGGTGCAATTTCGCGCATTGCCTTCACCGCTTTACCGTGTGCAAGCAGAATATTGTGGGTCATACGCACGGTCTCGGACGGCGCCATTTTCAACCCCGGCGCGTGAATACCGCTTGCAAAACCCATACCGACAGCCACTTGCGGCTCGTTGAAGGTCATGAAATGCTTGACGCGGTCGCCGAAATTCGTAACCGCAATCCGCGCATACTCCGCGAACCAATCAGCGGATTCGCGATTGAGCCAACCGCCCTTGTGATACAGCTCCAGCGGCAAATCCCAGTGATAGAGCGTTATGTACGGCGTGATGCCGTTTTTGAGCAGCTCGTCAATGAGGTTGTTGTAAAACTCAATCCCTTTCGGGTTCACCGCGCCGGTGCCGCTCGGCAAGATTCGCGCCCACGAAAGCGAGAGGCGATAAGCCCTCAGCCCCACCTGCTTCATCAAAGCGACGTCTTCTTTGTAGCGGTAATAATGCTCGCAGGCATCGTCGCCGCTATGCCCGTCAAAAATCACGCCGTCCTTTTTGCAGAATGTGTCCCAAATCGTGAGCCCCTTGCCATCGGCATACGCCGCCCCCTCAATCTGATAAGCGGACGTCGCCGCGCCCCATACAAAATCTTTTTTGAACATTAGAAAATCCCCCTTTTAATTTAATGAGAAATAATTTTGCAACTAATCATATTATAACACAAGCCCTTTGCATTTGCAAGGGGCTTTGGTTTTTTATTTACTGTAGTTCTGAGGGGCGGCAGGGGTAGGGGGGTCTATGTCTGCACCACCGCAAGAATCGCACGCCCGCGTTCTACGCTTGATAAAGCTTAACCTTCTCGAGCCGAACCGTGAGTAAGTAGCACAAACCTCATGCCGAGCGCAGACTATTCAAGCAAATCATACCTATTAAGTCGTGAACTTGTAAGGTCGCAATCGAGGGAGTGGAGTTTGAACAGACTGTGTGGCGGGCTGGCGATTCTTGCGGTGGTGCAGACATAGACCCCCCTACCCCTGCCGCCCCCCAAAGTCACCTTAGAATTACACACCTTTTACACTCAAAACTCCATTCCTAATCAGCAATCCGCGCATTGACATGCCCGCCACAAACACCATGATGATTTTAAGGGGGTCGGTCACTAAAAAACGGGAGAACCCGGTCGATGAGTGCCGCCCTTACACACCCTTTACACTCAAAACCCCATTCTTAATTAGCAATCTCCGCATTGACACCCCCACCACAAATACCATGATGATTTTAAGCAAGTCGGTTACTAAAAAGGGGAGAACCCAGCCGAGAAGTGCCGCCCGCAAAGTCGCGCCGATTACCAAAGTCGGCCAGAGTATGCCGCCTATGAAAAACATCACGACTGCGCCGATTAGTAACCCCAAAGCAAGCCGAATTTTCCCGCCTTTTTCTGCCGCAATACCAACTATAAAGGCGTAAATCGGGAATGACAGCAGGAAGCCGCCCGTCGGGCCCGCGAAGACCGCGATACCGCCCTTGAACCCTGCAAACACGGGCAAGCCGACAGCTCCGAGCAGTAGGTAAACCAAAACCGCCGCCGCGGATTTTCGCGCGCCGAGGATTACCCCTGCGAGCGGAATCGCAAAGGTCTGCATTGTCAGCGGGACGCCGAGGGGCATGGGTATGCTCAACAGCGACATAGCCGCGATTACGGCGGCAAAAACCCCGATTAGGCAGGTGTCTTTTACTGTAATTTTCATGTTTGTTGCTCCTTTATGTATAATAATTCTATTATACATTAAAAATTTTCTATTGTCAACCTTCTTTTGTGAAACGGTTGACAATAGGGGTATGCTGTAACGGGGGCATGAAATGCCCCCACATTATAACAAGCGCAATAACACTGTTTGCGACACTTTCAGCGAATTTTGCGTAGCGGGATTCCCGCAGAAATAAGGAAAAACATGAGTCTGACAAGATAACAACAAGAAAATTTCGCAGACGAGCCTGTAGGTAGTTACTGGCAAAAATGGATACGCTCCATAGGGGATGGCAAAAGACATTGGGGCGTATATGGAAAAGGATTTAGAGAAAAATCTTATTCTAACCGAAACTGAACACTTGACAATGAAGAGCAGACCGAAAAATCCGGAGTATGCGCGTAATAAAAATGTGCTCGTAATCGGCTGTTCGGGGAGCGGCAAGACCAGTTTTTCGCCAAACCTAATCTGCTCCTAATGCACTCGTCATACGTGGTTACAGACCCGAAAGTATTTATCTTGACCCATATGGTGAACCAGCGTTAAACTATCTATCGCCTGAAGAATTACAATGGTTTCTTGAAAACGACACCCGCACATACTATTCAAACAAGGAAAACTATGGTCTCACAATCAGAAGTGCTACAGATACTGATGTTTTTTTATGACCGCTTTTTTGATTCCGCTACATGCGATATATCCTATCCCGGCGGTTTCCTTGATGTTGCCAATGGCGGGCCTTATAGCCAAGACTTTTACGGCTTCCGTAGCGCACTCCAAGCCGAATTATATCCCGTATTTGGTGGCTCAGGCGCAATTGGCTCAGCATTCGCAATGAACACCGCACCCGGCGTAACCGCCCTACCCTACGGAAAAATTGATTATCCTATGGTGTTACAAACCAAGCCGCTCAACGGTTCGCAAAGAGATGCTTATCTCGCGCTTAAAGAAACTCTCGAAGCACTCACAGAGCAAACCGGAGAGGAGTATACAATAGGCATAAGGGGCGGGCTACTCGGATTTACGGGGACGGCTTATGACGACGAGCTTACGGGCTTTGTCGAGAATACTATTATAAATGGCGATGTTATGTTTGATACTGTTGACGAGAATATGTCTTCGCCGTCCGATGCCCCGACACACTTCATCTACGGCAACGTAATTAACCTCTTTTCAAACGGCGGGCAAATTCAAGCTCAATTCTGGCGTCAAAGATTCGGTTCGTATATCAACAGCCGAGGGGAGTGGACTGATTTTGGTTACGATTCAGTCTATGCTGACGCCCAAACAGCTTTAACTTCTCAAAGCATCGTAGAAATCGCAAGAGCGGCCGATGCTAACAAAAAAGCCACTCTTACTTTCAAAGTAGACGTGGCAGAAGGGATTTTTTTCGGTAGCGACAATGAATTCCACCAATCTTTCGGCGCATACGCAGGCAGCACCACAGCCCTTTCAAGAGCGGCATATGATACTTTTGTAGACAACTCTCGCAGAGCCGACGGGACTTGGTGGATTGATGCGGACGACCCCGGTTGGAGTGGCGTAAACACTAACCTTGAATGGGGTTATTCGACCACTATGGGTACTGATATCGGAAATGCCGCAGATAATAAGTCCGGCAGAGTGACCGAATTTACATATGAATTCGGAACAAACTCAAAAGAATTTGACGGTATGTTGGCGCAAATGTACAACAACATGAAATCCGAAAATGACATGTGTCCGCAAAATCTCTACTATCTCCCCGATGACGCTTATATCATGTGGACTTACACTCTTGAAGGCACGAAAGGCGGTTGGAATTGGAATTTTGACGGACTCGAAACCATGAACTCCGGCTGGATTCAACCCCGCGGCACGGGCAACACAGCAATGCTTATCGGTAGAGTTGTTGTTACCGACATTATACTTTCTTTCTCTGATGAAGAATATGTTTGCAACTGCGGTTTGTTGGCTTGCGCTAAATGCAATCCTGCAAATAGTTGCGGAGCCAACGGCGTGAAGAAAGGGCGGCATAGCCGCCCTCTTTTAATGCAAAAATAATAATGCAGAATGCAGAAATTGTTTAATTTTTTCTGCGGCGTGAGTAGAGCCATAGGGCAGCCGATGTACCAACCAACACAACCACAACCCCCACAAACCCACGATAATCCCCCAACCCCGTCTTCGGCGGTTGCGTATTGCATTTTTCGCAAGTAATCAAGTTGCACTTGTAGCCGTCCTCGCCGCAGACCGGCGCGCAGATTTCGCAAGCCCGCAAACCGCACTCGTAGCCGTCCACGCCGCAGACGGGCGCGCAGATTTCGCAAGTCCGCAAACCGCACTCATAGCCGTCCACGCCGCACTCCCGACTGTCAAACCCTGCAATCGGCTCTCTGCCGCGGAACTGCTTTTCGCCGCAAACTGTGCAAGTTTGTTCATCGACTGCCTTGTAAGTATTTGTAACCTCGAGAATTTCCGCCCAACCGCCGAAACTATGCCCCTCATCGCAGTTTATATCCTCATCGGCGGTGAAAATTATCAAGTCCTTAATAATTTCGCCGTCATTGCGTACCGTCCAGTTAGAGTAAGTAAGAATATTAACACGCTCGAAAATCCCCGGAATTGTGTATTTTCCTCTGCTGTTTATTCCGAAAACACCGTAATCATCGGGCAGGTCTAAAACCGGGGCGTTGGCTGCGATAAATGCAGAAGCGGAAAGCGAATTGATTGCGTGGGTGTCGCCTTTTGCGGTGATTTTGCCGCCGTCAATTTCGACCTTGAGAAGATAAGCATCTGAGTGATAACCCGCTCTGATTCCCGCGCTGGCTTTGTAGTTTTCGTTGTCCGAAATAACTGCGCCGCCTGTTGCGGTGACTGTCGGACTGCCGCTGATAGAAATCCCCGAGTTGTTGCCTCCAATGCCGTAGCTTTGTGAGCCGTTTTGTGAAGCGGCGGTCGTTTGTGCCGTGCCGCCTGTGCCGGTGACTTTTGCGGTGTCGCTGATTATAACTTTTGAATTTGAAGCTATGCCTATGCTCAAAGCAGTTGACGGCGAGGTAGAAGTCCCGCCTATGCCGGTGACTTCTGCTCTGTCTTTTATAACCAAATCGTTCGTGCCGTAGCAGTAAAAGCCGTAGCTACTGGCCGCGCTGTAGGTGGAAATGCCTGTAACACTGCCCCCTGTAGCGGTTACTTTTGCATCTTTTTCAATTAGTATACCGCGCTGAGAGTAAATCCCGTAAGAATATACTGCGGAAGTAGAACCCGTACTATTCTCTGCATTGCCGCCTGTTGCGGTGACTTCGGCAAAATCGGTGATTGTTATAATATCATCCATTAACGATATTCCGTAGGAACTGCTATTTTCAATACTGCCGCCGGTTGCGGTGACTCTTGCGTTGTCCTTGATTATAAGATTGTTATTCCCATTCCCGCTCGTCATAGAAATACCGCTTGAATTACCCGTGGTGTTCGGGCCGCTCGCATTTACGGTAACATCGCCCTCAATAGTAAGACCGCCGCTGTTGTTGTATATGGCACTACCGGACAACAATCCTCCGCTTGTAACCGTGAGAGTACCGTTTCCGCTAATAGTTGTATGCCCGTTGCCTAAATTAAGAACTACAGAATTACTTGTATTATTGGGTATCGTGGCGGTTGTTATAACTGCTGTACCGTCTACTATAAGGTTGCCGCCACTCATGCGTATAGCTTCGGTGCCGCTTTTAATAGTGACATTGCCTAATCTTAGATTATTGCCGTCGCCTACGTTTATTCCCGGGTTTCCGGCGGCTGTGGTTTCAAAGTTGAAGCCGTCTTTGAGCCATAAGGTCATAGTGTCTTCATCAAATTCCCACTTGCCCTCATTGTCAGTGTAAGGCCCGTAACCTTGGGTTTGGGTTGCGTGTCTGTTCAGGATATGTTTGTCGCCTACTTTTGCCACATAAATAGTATAATCCACGGCCTCTGCGCTTGCTGTAATCGGCATTACCGCCGTCATTGCGAGTAGTAGTGCGAGTGTGATAAGTAGGGCGATAAATCGCGAGATAAATTTTTTCATGGTAATTACTCCTTCAAAAGTTTGATTGTAGGGGCGAGTTTCCACGGCGCGCCCGTTGGTTTTTATTATACCACAATTCGACACACATGTCAAGTATTTTGTTTCTGCGCCCTCTTAATAGACAACGCGATTCTTTTTTTCGCAACATCAACCGAAAGCACCTCGACATTAACAATATCGCCGACCTTCACCACCTCGGACGGGTGCTTGACGTAGCGGTTGCAGAGCTCGGACACGTGCACCAAGCCGTCTTGATGAACCCCGATGTCCACGAACGCGCCGAAGTCGATTACGTTCCTGACCGTCCCCTGCAAAACCATGCCGCTGACCAAATCTTTCATGTCCATGACATCAGTGCGGAGCATTGCGGGCGGCAATTCGTCGCGCGGGTCACGCCCGGGTTTGATTAATTCGGCGACAATGTCATTCACGGTGGGAACGCCCACGCCGCTGGTCTCGGCGACTTTTTCAACACCAACTTGCCCGATTTTCTCCAACAATCCAATCACGCCATTCTTCGACACGCTTTTCAACGTAAACCCACATATTTCAAGGATTTTTTCGGCGGCTTTGTAACTTTCGGGGTGAACCCCGGTGTTGTCAAGGATGTTTTTGCTCTCCGGAATCCGCAAAAAGCCCGCGCATTGCTCGTAGGCTTTCGGGCCGATTTTCGGGACTTTTTTTATTTGACTGCGCGAAGAATAAATGCCGTTTTCCTCGCGGTAAGCGACGATATTATTTGCAGTCGAGGCGGTTAAGCCCGACACGTACGACAACAAGGCGGGGCTTGCGGTGTTAATGTCCGCGCCGACCGCGTTAACGCAATCCTCAACTACGTTTCCGAGGGTTTCATCAAGCCGCGCCCCCGGCATATCATGCTGATACTGCCCGACACCGATTGACTTAGGGTCAATCTTGACAAGCTCTGCAAGCGGGTCCTGCAACCGCCGCGCAATCGACACCGCGCTCCTCAAAGAAACGTCCAATTCGGGGAATTCCCCTGCCGCTAATTTCGACGCCGAGTAGACCGACGCGCCCGCCTCGTTCACGACCATGTAAGCCACGCCGGGCAGCTCTTTAAGCATGTCCGCCACGAAGATTTCCGACTCCTTTGAGGCGGTGCCGTTGCCGATTGCGACTGCCTTTACGCCGTGTTTCTTAATCATGCGTGTAAGGCTCGCTTTGGCTTCGGCGGTCTTGTTATGCGGCATTGTCGGGTAGACCACGCCGGTCTCCAAAAGCTTGCCGGTCTCGTCCACCACCGCGATTTTACAACCGGTTCGATAAGCAGGGTCAAAGCCCATTGTCACCATGTTTTTCACGGGCGGCTGCATTAAAGTCGGCTTCAAATTCACCGCAAACATCTTTATCGCCTGCTCCGAGGCCATGTCGGTGAGATTATTTCGCAATTCCCGCTCAAGCGACGGGAAAATCAGCCGCTCGTAAGAATCCTCGGCCGCCTTGCCCACAAAATCGCTCGTAATACTCCCGCGTTTAATCACAATTCGCTTGATAATTTTCAAGCACTCAACAGCATCGGCATCAATCGAGACTTTCAGGAATTTCTCCTTTTCGCCGCGGTTAATCGCCAAAACCCGATGGCTTTGCAACCGCGGCAATACCTCACTGAACTCGTAATAAAGCCGATAAACCGAGTCCTCCTCTGTATTCGCCTCCGACACCAACATGCCGTACTCCGACATGAAGACCTTCAGCTTGTCGCGGATTTCCGCGCTGTCTGAAATGTCTTCTGCGATAATATCGGAAGCCCCTTGAAGTGCCTCCTCGGCGGTGTTCACGCCCTTTTCCTCGTCTATGTAAGGCGCGGCGATTTCCACGAGATAACCGCTTTTGAGCTCTTGCGCGAATAATATTTCCGCAAGCGGCTCCAAGCCTTTTTCACGCGCAATTGTCGCACGGGTGCGGCGTTTTTGCTTGTAAGGCCTGTAAATATCCTCTAATTTCGCCAAAGTCGTCGCGGCTTCAATCGCCGCAACAAGCTCGTCAGTCAATTTCCCTTGACCGTCAATTGAGGAAATAATTTCAGCACGGCGAGCGTCCAAATTCCGCAGATACTGCAATCTATCCGCCAAATCGCGCAGTAGCCCGTCGTCCATAGAGCCGTGCAATTCCTTGCGGTAACGCGCTATGAACGGTATAGTGTTGCCCTCGTCAATGAGCTTAATGACGTTCTGCACATGCTCTGCCTTTTGCTTGAATTCCGATGATAGTTGAGAAGTTATTTTTTCCATAATTTTAATACCATGCCGCCCACACCGGCAGTAATTCGTAGAATTAGTAATTCGTAGAATTACACGGCATAGGGACACGCCTTTCTTAATTTTTTTCAAGCCTATGCTCCTTGGGGATTAATAAATCAAAGTCGATTGCAATACCTACTATTTTGCGGACGGGCAATGCCCGCCCCTACAATATGTAGGTGGAGTATAAAATTGAATCGCCACATGTAGGGGCGCGCATTGCGCGTCCGTGGGTTTTGCAATCGTCAAGACTAATAAATCAAGTATAGCACAAAATTATATTCCCGTCAAGTATAGTAAATTAACTTGAAAGAAACACAGAACAAACCGCCGCTTGAAGCGGCGGCTTTATCATCACTTATCAACCTCAAAAACCTCAAACTCCACAGCACTCACAAACTCGCCGCCTTGGCTGTTTTCCATCGACAAAGCCTTCTCAATCCGATAAGTCCCGGGTTCTAATTCGCCGTAGAAGTACCCGATGTCGAAGCTGCCGAAGTTGGACGAGTGGGGCATGAGAATCAGCTGCAAGGTGTGGCGGTCGCGCCCGGGGAGCGGCTCGACAAGCCGATTTTCGTCACCGGTCTCATAAAGCAGGAAATTCTCGCCGTAGCTTAGTTCCGCGTCGCTCTCATTAATCAGCTCGAAGTCAATCCAGCTTGTCCCGGTGGTGATGTTCTTGGTAATCAGGCGGAACGAGACTTTCGCGGTGTCAAAAACCTGCGTGTTTTCCGCAATTGCCGAGTTGTCCGAATCGGTTGAATCAGTCGAAAAACTTTCGCCAAAAGCGTTCTCCCCCGTATTAATTTCAGGTACAGAGCCTTGTTGGTCGAAATTTTCGCCATCCTCATCGTCGTAGACAATGCTGATGTCTGCAAGTGCAGGAATGGTGTCGGGACTGCTTGTCCCGCAAGCCGCGCCGAACGCGCCGAGTAAGAGAATCGCGAGGGTGGGTACTAATTTTTTCATGGTAATTTTCCTTTCTTTAGACCTGCCCGTGAACCTTTGAGCGGGTAGGTCTCTTGACATTTATTAAAATTTATGATATACTGTAAATAAAGGCGGTGAGATTATGAAGATTCTATTTGTCGGAGATGTTGTCGGGCAAGGTGCTTGCGAGGCTTTGAAGGGCTTCCTGCCCGGGTTCAAGCGTGGTGCGGGAATCGACATAACCATTATCAACGGCGAAAATTCCGCCGACGGCAACGGCATCAGCCCTTTGTCCGCGAAGTTGCTCTTTCAGGCGGGCGCAGACCTAATCACCACGGGCAACCACTGCTACAAACGCGCCGATATGGACAACGCTTTTAACGATAATCCGGTCTTACTGCGGCCCGCCAATTACGGCGAGCATCCGCCCGGCAAAGGCATTGCGATTATCGACAAGGGCAGTTACAGCGTGGCGGTCATTAATCTTGTCGGGACTACTTTCATGCCCGTGCCGATTGCCGACAATCCGTTTAAGTGCGCCGATGAAATTTTATGCGGTTTGGATACACGCAACATAATTGTAGACTTCCACGCCGAAGCCACCGCCGAGAAAAAGGCGCTGGGGTATTACCTTGCCGAGCGGGTCAGCGCGGTTGTGGGGACGCACACTCACGTGCAGACCGCCGACGAGCAGATTCTTGCAGGCCACACCGCTTACATCACCGACGTCGGCATGACGGGGGTAGACGATTCGGTTATCGGGGTGGACAAAACCGCAATAATTGAGCGGTTCTGCACCTGTTACCCCAAAAAGCACCAAACAGCACGCGGCAAATTCACCATAAACGCTGTAGTAATAGAAATAGACCAAAAAACAGGTAAATCTACATCAATTAACAGAATTAATCAAGAAATATAACAGACGATTGCAAAGCTTTTTGTTTTGCGGACGCGCATCGCTTGCGAAGTAATGCAGCGCCCCTACATGTGGCGATTTAATTTCAAATTACATCTACATATTGTAGGGGCGGGCATTGCCCGTCCGCAAAATAGCAGGTTTTGCAATCGGCTGAAGAAATACAAATAAAGGAGTAAAACCAATGATACTACAACTAATCAAAGTCTCAGCCCGCTCAATCCCACGCCTTGTCGCAGGCGCAATCGCCGCCGCCATCAGGGAGGGACACGCGGCCGAAGTTCAAGCGGTCGGTGCGGGCGCAATCAACCAAGCCGTGAAATCAATCGCAATCGCCCGAACCTACACCGAACCCGAAGGCTTCGACATAATCTGCCGCCCCGCCTTCAAGAAAGTCATGATAGACGACGCCGAAAGAACCGCGCTGCAATTCATAGTAGAAGCACTGCAAAAGTAAAACTTAATTGTCCATTGTCAATTGTCCATTGTCCATTGTCAATTGTCCATTGTCCATTGTCCATTGTCAATTCTCAATTATCAATTGTTCGTCAGCCACATAACTTTTCCAACTCCTTGCGAAGCCGCTTGATAATCCGCTTTTCAAGGCGGGAAATGTAGCTTTGCGAGATACCTATGCTGTCCGCGACCTCTTTTTGAGTGCGCTCGTGACCGTCCACAAGCCCGAAACGCATCTCCATGATTTGCTTTTCGCGGGGGTTGAGGCGGCCGATTGCCGAGAGAAGCAGGTCGCGTTCGACTTCGTTCTCGATGTTAATATTTACAATATCGTTTTCAGTGCCGAGAACGTCCGAGAGCAACAGCTCGTTGCCGTCCCAGTCGATGTTGAGCGGCTCGTCAATGGAAATCTCGTACTTCTGCGAACCCGATTTACGCAGGTACATCAGAATCTCGTTCTCGATACAGCGCGAGGCATAAGTCGCGAGCTTGATGTTCTTGCACGGGCTGAAGGTATTGACGGCTTTAATCAGCCCGATTGTGCCGATTGAAATCAAGTCTTCAATCCCAATGCCGGTGGACTCAAACTTCTTGGCGATATAGACCACGAGCCTTAAATTATGTACGATTAAAATTTCCCGCGCCGAATTAAAGTCGGTCTCGAGCTTGCGAAACGCGACTTCTTCTTCCTCCCGAGTGAGCGGCGGCGGCAGGGATTCCGCGCCGTTGATGTAGAATATGCTGTCCCGTTTTTCCGTCCTCGCAGTCTTTACTTTTTGCATGATTAACTGCAAAACCGTCTGTAAATCATTCATATTTTTTCACCATTGTCCTTTCTGCATAAGAGCGTGTTTGAAAGTTTCGTTCCCCCTCGCAGGGATTGGTTTCACCCGATTTGCACCGGTTCTTTCAAACTAATACACAGCCTTTCTATTATATTAGTAACTTAGGATTAAATATCGCGTTGACTCCCTCGTGGCTTATGGCTTCCTTTGAAATTCCTATCATCGCCGTGACTTCCTTTGTGCCTATTTTGACCCTGTCGGGCTTGAAGACGGGCAGAATCCCCGAGCCGCCTATGGTGTAATACGGCAGTATGCGTACGCCTTTGACGTGTTGATAATTGTCGGTGTCGGGGAACTCGACCGGGATTCCCTCGCAGGAGCTCTTGTCGCAGATTATGACCGGATACCCTGTTATGTAATCGGTCAGATTATTCCCCGAATCCGCCGCCGCACTGAGACTGCGGCTTACGCCTTTGTAATCAAAAGCAATCGCATAAATTTTGTCCGCGCTGAATTTCACGTCCAAAATATACCGCAAAAGCCGTATCAGTCCGTACGCCGCCGCCGTAAAGCTCAGGAGCGCGATAAAAGAAATGTCGAAATAGACGACGCCGTTGTTGTAAATCATGTTGAGCGGGGCGGCAAAAAGGCGCAGCAACAGCATCAGCCCGGCGAATGAAATATTCACGATGAGGAAGACCAAGGCGTTCTTCAAAAATTCGCGAAAACTGCCGTACCCAAACGCAATCAGCACAAGCACCGCCCCGATGGATAGCTTGATTATCGCGTTCAGCGGCGCGGGCAAAGCGGGCAGAAGAATTACAAGCGAGGCAAAGCCGCCCGCCACAGCCGCCAAAATACATCGCTTAGTGCCGGTTTTGCGGTGCATAAAGACCCCGCAGGCCTTGATTATGAAGAAATTGACATAAAGATTAATAATAATCAGCGCGTCTATGTAGATTATGTTTTGGTAAATCATCGTAAAAGCCCCCACAAACTTAATTATATAACACCGAGTTTGAAAAATTTGCCGATATTTGCGGACAAATAATAAAAATTATGGCGTGGTTTTAAGCGCAGGGGTCGGC
>WRMK01000035.1 GCA_009777155.1 Oscillospiraceae bacterium | reverse complement strand
AGTGCATTTTCCCTCTGCTATCCCAAAAAGATATATCGCCATACACTCCTCATCTGTGAATTTGGGACGAAAATTGTTGCTAAGGCGTTGACATTCTGCCGCCAATGTGGTATTATAATGGTGGCAGACGGCGCAGTACAGGTTTATTAATTGAAGTTGTTTGGTCATGATTTCGATTATACCATATTTTGTGCCGTTTGTCTATTTTTTTGGGGTTTGACTTGTGATTGGGATTGTTTATAGTCGTTATAGGCTTGATATTTCTTGTTATCCTTGTACGAAACGCTGTTGAAAATAACGTGATTGTGGACGTGACCCTTGTCGTTATGAGTAGCTATTAAAATTCCGTAGTCCGCGAAGCATTTTTGGGCGATTAAAATCGCCAACGCATGTGCGTTTCGTAATGATATTTTTTCGCTCGGAGGAAATGAATGTAGAACCGGTTAAGGACCGTTCCCTACATACTATACTAAAAAAGAAACCCACCCCCGCACCATTTTCGCGACATCTTTTGCCACATCCCCCGGTGTCAATATCCTACCCCCGTGAGCGACGCTTGCCGCTTGCAAGTCCTCCGCCGTAAACCCTGCGTTCATGGGGGTTTGCACTGCGCCGGGTGCAATATAACTTACATGAATCCCGCACGGCTCGACTTCTTTTGCAAGTGCCTTAGTCAAGCCGATTAAGCCCGCTTTTGCCGCGCTGTACGCGACTTCGCACGAGCCGCCGACTTCCCCCCAAATTGACGAAATGTTTACAATCGCGCCCCCTTTGCGCCTTATCATAGCGGGGAGAACCGCCTGTGTGCAATTAAACGCACCTGTCAAGTTAATGTCCAGCATTTCCTGCCAATCGTGCGGGGTTATGTCGGTGAAAAGTTTGTACTGCGAAATACCCGCATTGTTGACAAGCAAGTCAAACTGCGGGTATTTTTCTACTGTTTTGAATACCGCTTCCCTGTCGGCAATGTCTAATTTTACTGCGGTCGTGCCTGTTTCTGCGGCGAGTTTTGCGGCGGCTTCGGCGTTTTTCAAGTAGGTGAAAATTACTTCGTAATCGGGCGCGAATTCAGCCACTAAAGCTGCGCCGATTGCGCCCGAGCCGCCTGTTATTAGTGCTCTCATGGTGTACCTCGCTTGGCGTTTGAATTAGTTTGGAGGTATGTTAAAGTATTCAGTCTATTTTCCCGTTAATAAATATTTTTTTCATATCACGTTCCCTCACACATCAATAATAAGAAGCACTAATCATACCATTATCTTTTCTTATATTGAATATCGCTCCATAAGCGGCAACAAGTCCCGGCGAATAAATTATTTCCCATTCGTTACTTTCTTCCTTAAATGTTACATAGACTTCATGAACATCTACATCACGTATTTCATGATTTTGAATGTGTTCAATAAAAATTATATCAGCAATTTTTCTTGCTACTTCCTCATTTGGAACAGCATCTTCCACTCCCCATAATTTCATATCATCTGCATAAACCGGTTGTTCATCTTCCGATTTTTGCAATGCAAAGTGTATACAGAGTGATGTAGTTAGGATTAATAAGGCAAAAAGACAAAGACAAAGAATTTTCATGTCGTATTCCTTTCTGTAAAATCACAAAACAACCCACAACGCCGGCCTCACCCCGCCATAATCCACACTAACATAACTACCGCTCACGCTGATTATCCCCTCGACATCCTCGCCACCATCGACACCGACGGCATCGCTCTCAAAACTGCCCGGCGTGCGGAGCCACCACCACCAAGGCATGCCCCTCGTATTATAAGCAGTCCGCGCCGCGCTGTACTCGTCGTCAATGGTAGTCGCGCCGCTCGGCCTGTTGTCAAGTTGCCCGCTGTCGCCGAAATATTTTACCACCTCGTCAAGACTCAGCAAAAATATTCGGTCCCCGGTGTCCGCGCCGCCCGCCGTGCCGAACCAGTGGTTGTCGGGGGTTTTGTTCGTCACTTCCGCTATTTTCGCCTTGTTGGATTCGCTGAAACTATCGTAAAACCCGCCGTTCAAATAGGCTCGAATGTCGCTGTCTTCCCAAGTCACACTGTCCCCTGCCGCGTGATAAGCGCGGGTCTCCAATATATTCACACTTATAATTAACATTCTGTCACCCTGCACATCAAGCACAAGCCAGTCGTAGCCGCCGAATTTCACAGTAGTGCCGATTCGCTCGTCCCCGACCTCAACAGTTTCGGAATCGTCAAGGTCCGACACGACTGTTTCGAGTATGGGCGCGGGAGTGCCGTCTATGTTTTGAACGGTATCGGAATCATCGGTGTTACTGCAAGCCGCAAAAGTGAGCAAAATTGCCGCCGTGATTAAAAATGCCGATAATTTTTTCATGCCCCTCAAATCCTCTCCACCCCCGCCGCCGCCGGCGTCACAGGCGTCTTTATCACCACTTGCGAGACGTAAAGCCGCTCGCCGTCTGAGGTTAGGTTGATGCTGTCCAAGCCGCTTTCGCCGTTTTGAATGATTAGTATTGCGATTTCGTCCTCGAGTTCTTTGCGGATAATCCTGCGAATATCCCGCCCGCCGAATTTGCCGCCGTATGCCTTCTTGCCGATATAGCTGTAGACCGACGGGTCGGCGAGCAACTCGATATGCTTTTCCATGAGCGGTTCGCGCATTTCTTCCACCATCAGTTCGGCGATACGCCTGTAGGCGTCCTCGGTGAGCGGCTCGAAGACGACGACTTCGTCAACCCTGCTCATAAATTCGGGGCGCAGAAACTCTTTGAGTGCCTTCATGGCTTTGTCCTTGGAAATACTTCCGCTTGTTTTTGCAAAGCCTACGCCGGTGGATTGGTCGGTTGAACCCGCATTGGAAGTCATGGCGATTACCGTGTTTTCAAAGTTAATCGCCCTGCCATGTGCATCGTTCACCTTGCCCTCGTCGAGAATTTGAAGCAAGATATTCATCACATCGGGGTGGGCCTTTTCGATTTCGTCGAACAGGATTACCGAGTAGGGCCTTCTGCGGACTTTCTCGGTCAACTGCCCCGCCTCGTCATAGCCGATATACCCGGGCGGTGAGCCGATTATCCGCGATACGCTGTGTTTTTCCATGTATTCGGACATGTCTAATCTAATCAGCGGTTCGACCGAGCTGAACAGCTCATCTGCCAAAACTTTCACAAGCTCGGTTTTGCCCACGCCCGTAGGCCCTACGAATATGAAGGAGGCGGGCTTGCGCCGTGCGCTGAGTTGCACCCGTGAGCGGCGAATTGCCGATGCCACAAGGGCGCAAGCCTCGTCCTGCCCAATCACTTTTTCCTTCAAGGCCTGCTCGATTCTGCCGATTCGGTTGAACTCGGTCTCCATGATTTTCGCCGAGGGGATACCCGTCCAAAGCTCGATGACGTTCGACAAATCCTCGTCGGTTATGTTGATATTTTTGACTAAGGGTTCAAGCTGTTTTATCCGCTCCTCATTGCGGGCAAGCTTGGTTTTAATCTGCGCTATCCGCTCGTAATTCACGATGCCGTCGGTGGCGGTCATTATCGCGCTTTCCTCCTTTTGCAAGGTGTCGCACTCGGAGAAAAGCCGCTCGTATTCCGCTAAGTCCACGCTCTTTATACTCGCACACGCCGCCGCCTCGTCTAATAAATCAATAGCCTTGTCGGGCAGGAAGCGGTCGTTAATATATCGCTCGGACAACACTGCACAGGACTGAAGAATTTCGTCCGACACTACGATTTTGTGGTGCTGTTCGTAGTATTTTTTGATACCTTTGAGCAATTCAACAGTTTCTTCAATATTCGGCTCGCTGATTGTCACGGGCTGAAAGCGGCGTTCGAGCGCGCTGTCCTTTTCAATATGTTTGCGGTATTCGCCGAAAGTCGTCGCGCCGATTACCTGCATGTCGCCCCGTGACAATGCGGGTTTGAACATGTTCGCGGCGTTCATAGTACCGTCACTGTCGCCCGCGCCCACTATGTTATGCACTTCGTCAATGAACAGCAGGACATTGCCCGCCTTTTTGACGTCCTCAATCAAGGACTTTACGCGGCTCTCGAATTGCCCGCGGAATTGTGTCCCCGCGACTAAGGCGGTTAAATCCAGCATGTACAGTTGCTTGCCCTGTAGCCTAAACGGCACATTGCCCTCGACCAATCGCTGTGCAATCCCCTCCGCAATCGCGGTCTTCCCCACGCCCGGTTCGCCGATTAGGCAGGGGTTGTTCTTGGTTCGGCGTGAGAGAATCTGGGTTACACGGTTGATTTCCCGCTCCCTGCCGATGATTTTGTCAAGCTCTTTGTTCTTGGCACGAGCAGTTAAGTTAGTGCAAAAAGTGTCAAGAAACTTGTATTTCTTTTCGGACTTTTTGTCTTCCGTAGTACTATCTTTTTTGCCCGTATTGAACAACTCGCTCAAATGCCCGGTAGACCTGCCTTTGTTCTTGTCTTGTGAATGAGAGTAGGAAGACGGCTTGTCGCTCCTGAACAGGTTCTGCAAAAACTGCGGCATAGTACCTGCGCCGCCGATTTTGAAGCCGCCTATGTCGTCGTCCATAAGCTCGTCAAGGTCTTCGATTTCGTCGTCCCCGAAGATGGCTTTGTAGCTCTCCTCGAAATCTTCCTCGGACAGCCCCATCTGCTTTATATACTCGCTGACCTGCGGAACGCCGAGTTCCTTTGCACAAACGAGACAGAGTCCCTCGTTATGTTTTTCGTTGCCCTGCATAGTGGTAATAAACACCACCGCCATGCGCTTTCTGCATCTTGTACAAACCATAAGTAAAAACCTCTTTCCTTTTTGTAAACTCCGCAAATCCTTGCGGAGTTGCTTCGCGGGCAGGGGAACCCCGCCCTTGACCTTTCTAAAACTCTATATCGCCGAAACACCCGGCAATAAATTGTATACATGCTTGAAAATGTAGCTCTCGTTAATTGTCATGGTATTCAAGAAAATTACATCGTTCCCTGTTATGGTGATTAATATTTTCACACTTATGCAGACTATAACTATAATCACAGCCGACTTGATTAAGCCCGCAATAATGCCGAGAAATGAGTTGACGTTGCCGACAAGCGGTATGCGATTGATGAAGGTAAGTTTCCGTGCAACTATCGACAAACTAACACAAAGCAACACGAATATTATAAAAAACAATGTACTTCTAAGCGGCACAAAGACAATCGGCGCGACTAAATTTGCGGTAATCGCCGCGCTAATGCCGGTCCCCGCGCCGCCGAATTCGATAATCGACGCGATAATTTCGGTCATGCTATAATTAGAACCGCCGAATATGCCGAGGGGCGCGGTCAGTGAGCTTATCAGCCGATTTTCGCCGTTCGCGGCAAGGGATTCGGCGAGAATACTCGCCATTACCAAGGTCTCAAGGCTGTTGCGCTCTAATTCGGCGACTGTAATCACCGTCCGCCCGACTTTCAATGAGTGCAATTCATCGGGGTCAAGCCCGAAAAATTCAAGGTCGAGCTTTTCGATTCCCGTCTTGCTCAAATCGACGTTCGACAAGTCTATGTCGATTTTGCCGACCGAGTCGGGGGTAAATTCAATCTCGCCAATCCTCTCGCCTTTGAGTACAATCTGCGTGCAGTCAAGGTCGGGCAGCCTAATCAGCGACGAGTCCCCGACTATCGCGGTGAGGCTTTCCTCGATTTTCTCCTCTGCCCAACCTTTTATGAAGCCGTCATAAATCGCGGTTGCCAACAGATTACTGAGCAGTACCCCCACGACAAGCGCGATTACCCCCGCAAGCATACCCAAAAGCGACGCCACGAAGCCCCTTTTGTAGCACCTGAACGTAATCCCCAGCAAAATTGCCACAATAACTAAATCGTAAAACCAAAAGAACTCTATTCCCATTCTTTAACTCCTATTTAACGGATTCCAACTCTATCGTATCATAACCAAGTAATAATGCGCCTCCGTCGGTCATTTGAAAGTCCCAATACTCATCCTCGAAGTCGAAGTTTCGGACCTCGGCGAGGCTCTTGTCATGCACGAAAATAAAGCTCCCTGTTAAAGTATACACCATTTCGCCGAAAATTTCAACCTTTTTTACCTCAAAGGGCATAATTTCCGTAGAAATTAACCTGCTGTCGGCGTCAAGCGTGACGTAGAGCGTTCTGCGGGTGACGTAATCGCTCAAGATTACGAGGTTGAAACTCTCCCCGAACACCGGTTGCACCAACCTGCCCGCGTTAAATTCGTAGCGGCCGATAATCTCGCCACTGTCGGCGTCGAGCGTGAACATGGCATTATCTGCCAAAACCGTGAGCCTGTCGCCGTTTTCGCGCAGGTTCAACGCCCACGAATCGGCGGGCAGGGTCTGCTCCCAAATTAAGTAATCATCGTCGGTATCGGTTCGCAGGCGGTAAACCCTGCTGAAAATCTCGCCGTTCACCACCACGGAAGTCGCGACGAACAATTCATTATTGCGCCCCGCAAAAGTGACCGCGTTGACCTCCTCCTCGATGAACCGTTTCCGATACCGCCAACGCCCGTTGCTGTCGAAGACGTAAAGTATATTCGAGAACGCAGCGGAATTCGTGACGATTGCCGCCATGTCGTTATTGCCAAGCTCTGCCAAGACAATCTTGTCGTCTAATTTTTCCTCGTAAACCATTCCGTTTCGGTTGAACAGCGAAAATTCGTAGCCGTTCAGGTTATACAAAAGTATTCTGCGGTCGGTCGCTTTTTGGAAAGGTCGCTCGTAATTATGCCGCACATCGAAAATTTTGCCGCCATTATCGGTGTAAGTGTACAAATAAGTGTCGCTCAAAAGTAGAAAATTCGCGCCGAATCGGTTCATGGAATAGCTCGCGCTCCCCGAAAGTGTAATCGGAAAACCCTCCGATTCAAGCCGTGTTCCGAGTTTTTGAAAGGGCGCGAAAACGTCTTCCCCGCTGGTTAAAATCAAGAAAATAGCGGAAATAATTATGCCCAAAATAACCAACCGCAGAAAATTATCGCGGGCTCTTTTGCTCTTGCGATAAGCCGTGATGTCGTTTGGGTCGCGTGCCATTCGCGCACCTCCTTTTTAACGTAATTTCCGGTAATTAATAATTAACTTTGTTTAGGTACAACCCGCATGGCGGCAGGGTTTTGCCCGCTTTGTTTCTGTCACCTGTTTTGAGGGCTTCGTCAATATCACAAAGTGTCAACTTTCCCTCACTAACATAAATCAAAGTCCCCGCCAAAATCCGCACCATGTTGTACAAAAAGCCGGTCCCCGTAACGATAAATCGAATCATCATGTCGTCGGATTTTTCTATGTCGAAAGAGTAAATTTCACGTATAGTTGAGCTTACTAATTTTTTACCCTCACTCCTGCAAAACGCCGCAAAATCATGCTCACCAACGAATTTTTCGGCGGCTTTTTGCATTAGATTTATGTCCAATTTATACGGGTAATGATAGGCTAAACCTTGCAAAAAAACATCACGTTCAGGTCTATTATTTGTCAAGTAGATATACTGTTTCGACTTTGCCGTGAACCGCGCATTGAAGTGTTCATCGGCGTTTACGCAGGAGTGTACTGCTATATCAGTCGGCAGTTGCGAGTTTAATGCTTTGGGAAATTTTTCGGCGGGAATTGTGCTTTTTAAGTTGACATTGAAGCAGAATTCGCGCGCATGGACACCCGCGTCAGTCCGCGAACAGCCTGTGATTCGCACAGTTTCGCCCGTAAGTTTATGCAGTGCGTTTTCAATCTCGCCTTGTATAGTTTTCGCGGTCGGCTGTGACTGAAAACCGTGATATTTTGCACCATTAAATGATATAATAAATTTCATATTGTTCATACATTTACCCAAATACAAAGTTGTTTACAATTACAATGCCGAACACGCATAAAACCAGACCCAGAGCCAAATAATCCAACACAGACGACTGCAACTTTTTAAGTCTTGTGCGCCCTTCGCCGCCCCTGTAACAGCGACATTCCATCGCGAGTGCGAGTTCATTTGCGCGCTTGAAAGCCGAGATGAAAAGTGGTATTAAAATGGGGATTAACGCCTTGGCTTTTTTGACTAAACCTTTGGCGTCAAGATTGGCGCCGCGGGCTTTTTGCGCCATAATAATTTTGTCAGTTTCTTCAATTAAAAGCGGTATAAATCGGAGCGCAATCATCATCATCATTGCGAGTTCATGCACAGGAAAACGCACTTTTTTCAGCGGCGACAACAGGCTCTCAATCGCGTCAGTAAGCATAATCGGCGAGGTTGTGTAGGTTAAAAGTGACATGCCGATTATTAAAGTTATGATTCTTGTCATCATAAATGCGGAGGTTTTCGCGCCTTCAACGTATACAGTTACGAACCAAAATTCAAGTAGAATTTCTTCACCTTTTATGAAAAATAAGTTTAGAATTCCGGTGAAAATTATCAGCGGAATTATGGGTTTTAGGCTTTTCAAAATCATACGGAATTTTATCCCGCTTAACGCGTAACACATCACTATAAATACAGCAGCAACGCCCAATCCCATGAAGTTTTGCGCGGTGAAAAGCATCGCCGCCGCGAGCACACTGAATATAATTTTGAACCGCGCATCAAGCCGATGAATTACCGATTCGCCGGGGAAAAATTGACCGATTGTGATGTCTTTTAACATTAGTTTTTATGGTTAATCCTTTCGTGGTTTTTGGTTGCACTTTTTATTTTTTTATGTACTAAGAAAACTATAATTGCGATTGTCGCAGAAGGTAAAGTATACAGTACAAAACAAAATATTATTACTAATATCGCGTACCCAATTTCTAATAAAGGTAGATATCCCTTTTGAATATTCGCTATAATAAAAACCGGAATCGCAGATAAAGTCGAAAAGAAAATGCCTAATAATATAAATCGAAAATCGCAGAAATCACTGATAACAGCGGCAATTATCCAGATTAAAGTGATTAAATACAACACAAAATAAAAATATAAAATAGAAGTTTCGGGATTCATAGAATTAAAGCAATATAAGCAAATTGAAAAAATAAAACTCGGTATTAGTAGATTTAATATTGAAAAAACTACTTTTTTCATTCACTTTCGCCCCTTTTTATAAGCTCCAAAATCCTCTCTTTTGCCCTCTCAATTGTATAAATATCTTCACCAATATCGATGCCTTTTTGCTTCAGCAAAGCCGCCATACGAGTGATTTGAGGGACGTCGAGACCTATCTGTGTAATACCTGCCGCGTGTGAAAAAACTTTGTCAGTTTCTTCGTATAAAAACACGCCGCCCTTGTTCATAACTATAACTTTATCCGCGTACTTGACAATGTCCTCCATCGAGTGCGAAACTAACAAAATCGTAATCCCCGAGTTCTCGTGATACTCTTTAATTTTAGACAAAACCTTGTCCCGCCCGTAAGGGTCGAGTCCTGCGGCAGGCTCGTCCAACACTAAAATTTGCGGTTGCATTGCGATAACTCCGGCGAGTGCAACCCTGCGTTTTTGCCCACCGGAAAGGTCAAACGGAGAGCGTTCAAGCCAGCTTTCATGCACTCCCATGGCTTCTGCGGCACGGCGCACTCGCGTGTCAACTTCCTCGTCCGATAACCCGATATTTTTCGGCCCGAAAGCAATATCTTTGTGTACGGTTTCTTCAAATAATTGATGCTCCGAATACTGAAAAACCAAGCCAACTTCAAACCTAATTTCGCGAATATTTACATCTTTTGACCATATATTTTTTTCGTTAATTATAACCTCACCTTCGGTAGGTTTCAAGAGGCCGTTAAGGTGCTGTATGAGCGTAGATTTCCCGCTTCCGGTGTGTCCGATTATGCCTATAAATTCGCCTTTTTGGACTGTCAAGTTTACATCATCTACCGCGCTTATTTCAAAGGGTGTTCCGATGCCGTATTTATACGACAATTTTCTAATTTCAATCGCAGTCATTACAGTAATTTTATTAACTCCTCTACAAATTCATTTTCGTTTAGTACATTTGCCGGGAAATTTAAGCCGTTTTTGCGTAATTCATGCGCCAATTCTGTCACTTGCGGCACGTCTAAACCAACCGATTTTAATTTGTCAACTTGTGTGAATATTTGCTTTGGCGCGCCGTCCATAATTATCTCGCCGTTGTGCATTACCACTACTCTTTTCGCCTGTGCGGCCTCCTCCATGTAGTGAGTAATTAACACAATTGTGATGCCTTTTTCGACAAGAAACTTTATAGTTTTCATGACCTCTTTTCTGCCTTTTGGGTCTAACATTGCAGTCGGTTCGTCCAAAACTATACATTGCGGCCGCATTGCGATTACGCCCGCGATTGCAACTCGCTGTTTCTGCCCGCCCGAAAGCCGATGTGGAGCGTGTTTGCGGTACTTGTAAATGTCAACTGACTTCATTGCTTCGTCAATTCTTTCGCGAATTTCAAGCGGAGGTACACCTAAATTTTCAAGCGCGAAAGCCACATCTTCTTCCACAATTGCGGCAACAATTTGATTGTCGGGATTCTGAAAAACCATGCCAACCATTTGACGAATTTCGTAAATATTTTTGTCGTCCGAAACGTCAATCCCGTTCACAAAAACTTTACCGTTTGTAGGTGTTAAAATCCCGTTAAAGTGCTTGGCAAGCGTAGATTTCCCGCTTCCGTTATGTCCCAAAATTGCGAGAAATTCACCTTTTTGCACTGTCAAGTTGACACCGCAAAGCGCGGAACTTTTGTCAACTACTGCGCCTTTGTCATCGTAAATTTCGTAGTCAAAATGTAAGTTTTCTGTTCTTATAATTTCCAATTTCTCATTCCTTTAATGCAAATTTATAGTAGGCAGATTGAATGCCGCTATCAAACTTTCTGATACCTTGAAATTCAAATCCGTGCCTTTCATAAAAAGCCCGTAATTTCGGTCGTAGTGCGTGAGTTTCTAATTGTATAGATTGCACGCCACAAGCGATTCCGCGGTCTTTTATGTAGTCTAAAAGTGTATCCGAAACTCCTGATTTTCGTGCGAATTTTTTAACTGCAAGTTTGTGTATAAAAAGCGATTTGCCTTTTGGAATATCAGGGAAAAAGAACGGGTCAAAATCGATAATTACCACACAACCGGCAGGTTTATCATTCAAGTAAGCAATGAAAAAATCATCGATTCTATAATATTTTGAAAGAGCGTTCCAAGTAGTTGTTTCCTTGCTCCAAATGGGTTGCCCCATCTCATTCAGCCAATTAATTGTATCACTTAGTATGTCTTCAATTACAGGAATATCCGTTTCTTGTGCTTGTTTAATTTTTATTGACATTTTTTCTAATTCCTTATAATTATTATCTAATTTATCGCTTGAAATTTCAATTAAAAATCGCCAATGCCGTATTACCGCAAGGCACTGCAAACCCCGTCGTAGTCACTGTTAACCCGATTTCATCTGCTGTAATTTCAGGTTTGTATTTACCTGCAAATGTCATTTTAAGCAAGTGCGCCATTATTGACGGCGAAAGTCCTGTAGAGTAACTATTTAACATCAAAAATAGCGGTTTATCCGATAAAATATCTACGCAACTTGACACCAAAAGATGTATTGAATCCTCTAATTTCCACATCTCGCCGTTCGTGCCCCTACCATAACTCGGCGGGTCTAAAATGATAGCATCATATTTACTGTTTCTGCGTTTTTCCCTCGCGACAAACTTGATTGCATCGTCAATAATCCAACGAATTTTTCTGTTCTTTAAACTTGACAGTTCGGCGTTTTCGCTTGCCCATTCGACCATGTTTTTCACCGCATCAAGATGGCATATTTCCGTGTCGTGGCGCGCATTTGCACAGGCTAAAGTCGCGCCGCCGGTGTATGCAAAAAGGTTCAAAATTCTTGGCGGATTTTTTGCATTTTTGATAAGTTCGTCGCACAAATCCCAGTTGATAGCTTGCTCCGGAAACAAACCCGTGTGTTTGAACCCGGTTGGCTTAACTTTGAATGTCAAGTTTCTATATTTTATTGTCCAATTTTCCGGTAAACGCTTGTTAAAAATCCACTCACCGCCGCCCGATTTCGAGCGAATATACCGCGCATCTGCGCCGTCCCAAAGCGGTGAGGGAGCGGGATTCCGCCAGATTATTTGCGGGTCGGGGCGAATTAAAATGTAATCTCCCCAGCGTTCAAGTCGCTCGCCTTCGGACGTGTCAATTAGCTCGTAATCAGTCCAATTTTTTGCAATTCTCATAATAAAAACATCTAACTTTCATGTCAATTTTGGAGTTCATTTTCTATAACTTCCTTGATTTTTTTAAGCCACATCTCGACATCGCTTTCTCGTTTTGCCTCAATCATAATTCGCAGTAACGGCTCGGTTCCGCTGGCTCTGACATTGACTCTGCCTACATTTGCGCCATCCGAGAAAAAGTCATCTGCTTGCTTAATAACTTGCATTATGTTTTGGTTTTTTTGCCAGTTTTGTCGCATGTCGGGATTTACTTTTATGCCAATTAGTTTCTGTGGGTAATCATTTATGGGGCTAACTAATTCCGATAGCGGTTTTCCGCTTTTTTTAAGGAGCGATAAAACTTTCGCCGCCGTCAAAAGCCCATCTCCTGTTGTCGCGTAATCCGCGAGAATTATATGCCCTGAATTTTCCCCGCCAATGTTATAATTTCCGCGTTTCATTTCCTCATAAACGTAGCGGTCACCTACGTTTGCGCAGATTGTTTTAATGCCGTTATTGTGCATAAATTCATGAAAACCTAAGTTCGACATGATGGTCACTACAACCGTATCATTTGTCAAGTTTCCGCTATTTTTCATCTCTTTTGCAAGCAACGCAATCAACTTATCACCGCTGACTTCACTACCTTTTTCATCGGTAAAAAGGCACCTATCCGCATCGCCGTCGAAGGCGATGCCCGCGCTGTAATTCCCATTTTTCACACGTTTTGAAAGTTCATTCAAGTGAGTTGAACCGCAATTTTCGTTAATGTTAATCCCGTTCGGATTGTTGCCAATAAACTCACAATCCGCGCCCAATTCCGCGAAGACTTCCGCGCAAGAACACGCGCTTCCATTTGCACAGTCGATGAGCAATTTCAAACCGCTTAAATCCTCTCCACAAGCGGTTTTCAAGTAGTTCATATAATCATCTTTGCCTACATAAAGCGAGCGAATATTTCCAATTTCCGCGCCCTTTTTAAGTGATATTTTCTCGGGAAAATCGAGTATATATTTTTCAATTTCATCCTCAATTTCATCAGGTAATTTTTCGCCGGTTGACGAGAATAATTTTATACCATTATCCTCGAACGGATTGTGCGATGCCGAAATCATTATGCCGCCGTCCGCCTCGAATTCGCGGATTAAAAATGCTACCGCAGGAGTCGGTAAAACGCCGAGTAATTCAGCGTTTGCGCCGACTGAAACTATGCCTGTAATCAGCGCGGCTTCAAGTGCATCTGAAGAAATTCGAGTGTCTTTTCCAATCAAAAAAGTTAACTTTTTGTCATGTTTTTTGTACTTCTCAAACACGACAGCCGCCGCGCGCCCAATGTTCATCGCCAACTCGCAAGTAAGCTCAGTTATCGCAACCCCGCGAACGCCGTCAGTACCGAATAATCTGCCCATAAATTTACCTCATTTCTTAATGTTTTTAATGTGTTTTTTCTAATTTAACAGTCATTTTTCACCGACACAATCAACCCAAATATAGTGCATTTTATCGGTAACTTTTTCAATTCTGCCACCCCCGTTTAATGCAACTTTTATAGAGGCGTGATTTTCGTTATTAACAGTAATCAAAACCTTATCAATCCCCATTTCACGCGCCTTTTCGATTAGCAACTTGACAAGAATTTTACCGTACCCTTTATTGCGCTCGGACGGGATTATCGCATAGCCAATATGCCCGCCATTTTCGAGTAGTTTTTCGGTTAAGCGGTGACGAATTCTGCCGATGCCAATTGGTTTTTCGCCGAAATAAAACCAATATTCAGTAGCGGAAACCATCCAATTTTCTAAGCCAAATCCCATTGACATATCATCATCTTTTTTCAATTTATCCCTGTATTTATCGTAAGTTAAGCCGTTATATTTGTTGCTAAAACCGTTCTCACTTTTAGGGATTTTTTGCAGAAAATTGTACACTTCCTCATTGTCATTAAGTGACAATTTTTTCAATTCAAAGTTCATTTTTATATCACCTTTACACATCAAAAAGTGTCAAGTTTCTACTCCATTTTCTGCTGTCCGACCTGCTCAATTCCAAGGTGTTTGTAAGCGAGCGCGGTCGCTGTTCTTCCGCGTGGTGTGCGGGCTATGAAGCCTAATTGCATCAAAAATGGCTCACAAACATCCTCTAAAGTTACCGATTCTTCGCCGAGCGCGGACGCCAAAGTTTCAAGCCCGACCGGCCCGCCGCTGTAACCCTTAATTATCATGCCGAGAAACCGCTTGTCAAGGCTGTCTAAGCCCAATTTGTCAATTTCCAATCTGTCAAGTGCAATTTGTGCAAGCTCCTTCGTAATTTTTCCGTCACCAAGCACTTCCGCAAAGTCGCGAACCCGCTTCAACAGCCGATTTGCAATACGCGGCGTCCCTCTTGAACGGCTTGCAATTTCCTTCGCGCCGTCGGGTGTTGTAGGTATCGCCAAAATCACTGACGAACGTGAGATTATGTCACAAAGTTGCTCGTTCGTGTACAACTCCAAGCGCATAATCACGCCAAACCTGTCACGAAGCGGCCCCGTAAGCTGTCCCGCGCGGGTTGTCGCACCGATTAACGTGAACTTTTTCAGGTCAATTTTTATCGACTGCGCCGCCGGCCCTTTTCCGATAATTATATCGAGAAAATAATCCTCCATCGCGGGGTACAAAATCTCCTCAACCTGCCTTGACAAGCGGTGAATCTCGTCTATGAAAAGCACATCTCCGTCCTGCAAATTCGTCAGTAACGCCGCCAAATCGCCCGCTTTTTCAATCGCGGGGCCGGACGTGGTTTTAATGTTCACGCCCATTTCGTTGGCGATAATTGCCGCGAGTGAAGTTTTGCCGAGGCCGGGCGGGCCGTAAAGCAGGACGTGGTCGAGGTTTTCGCCGCGTGCCTTCGCCGCCGAAATGAAAATTTTCAAGTTCTCTTTTAACTTTTCCTGCCCGATAAATTCACTGAGCCGCTTCGGACGAAGTGAGTACTCAAAATCCACATCTTCCGGCGAAAATTCCGGCTCGACAATGCGCTCCACAACCTCGGAAAAGCCCATGCTACTTGCTTTCTCTATCAATTTTATTTCCGTCCTTGTAATTTAATTCGCGAATAAATTATATTTATTTTGCTATGTTTTATTTATTCTTTTTGGTCTCTCGTGCGGGAAAAACCGCTCTGAACCATCTAACAACATTTTATCTTTAATCCAGTATACAGAAAATTTCTTGTAAAATAAAGTTCTTTTACTGAATTTTTCTGTCCATGAATGTTCGCCGGACTGCCGCTTGTCTTCTTTGTTTTCGCTATATTTTATTTGCAATTCTAACCATGGTTTTTGTCGTGACATTTGCGCAATTATATCCATACATCTATCTATATCATCTGTGGAAACTTTGCCGCAATTAAACATTTGAAAAAGCAATTCAGACACCTGTTTTTCTTCCTCAATATGTATTTGCGGAAAAGCCTCGCATAGCCTTTCGTATGCTTGAAAACGCAGGTTGAAATAAGGATTTTTACTTGCCATTTCAACGAGAGCGGCCTTGTTATCCATTTCAAAAATACGGCTATGCTCACAACGCATACACACATAACCGCCGAAATGAGCGTCTCTGTAGTCGTGTTTAATTTCACAAGTTGCTCCGCAATTTCTTCTGCAAATACCCTTGCATAAATCCCAATCATGCTCGATTTCGCGCGTTTTTCCGCACCTTACACATACACCTTTACACGAATTCCACATGTGGTTTTCATCGCGCACTTTGCCGCAAATCGAACACTTGCAACCGCCATACCAACTATGGTTTTTGTCGCGAATTTTACCGCACTTTAAGCATTTGCAACCGTCCCATTTATGAAATAAACAAGCCATTTTTAACCACTTTCTCTATCAATTTTATTTCCGTCCTTATAAGTTAATTAATACATTTAATTTGTGTGTGAAAATGACAAAAATTCTAAAACTTTACTGTTAAAATCTTTCGCCTCCTCATACACTCCATGCCCATAACCATCGTATATAATCAGCTTGCTGTTTTCTATTTTTGCCGCCATTTCTTCCGAAGAATTAACCCCCGCAACTTTATCATTGTCAACCCCGATAATTAACGTCGGGCATTTAATTTTTTCCAATTCGTCATAAGCGTCATGAGTGATACAGGCGTTGGCTTGAATGATAAATCGGCTGAAATTTTTGGGCTTGCCGAACTTGACAAGTAGCGGGTAAAACGGCCTGTATTTTTTCAAGCGTTTTTCGGTGTAAGATTTCTCGGTTGTATCAATGAAAATGCTTTTATAATCGCTTTCCACAGCCATTTTGAGCCAACTGCCAATCACTTTTTGTACAGTTTCATTTTGCCTCGACAAAGTTACAGCTAATACAAGTTTTTCAACTAATTCGGGAAAGTCAATTGCGATATATTGTGCAATCATGCCGCCTTGAGAAATGCCAATTACATCGGCCTTTGCAACGCCTAACTTATCCATTACCGTCTTGTAATCCGCCGCCATTTCCCTTGTAGAATAACCTTTTTCCAAGTGATTTTTCCGACTGAAAACATACACTTTGTATCTACTCGCAAAACATTTATACATCGCGGCAACGGGCAAAGCCGCTCCCCTAACCGTTTTCAGCCCGTCGCCCAACCCCGGAATCATAATTAAATTTCGAGAACCTTTTCCAAAAGTGATATAATCCATGTCTGTATTTCCGATTTTTATGTTACCGTTTTTGGCGTTATAGAGCATAAAATTCTCCTAAAAATTTTCTAACTTGACAACTTCCTCAAAGCCACCTTAATCAACTCCTGCGTTGTCAAGTTTCTATCAACTCCTTCGAGTGCCTTCGCCGCTTGCCCGGGTGTAAAACCGAGCGCGGAGAGCGCGGCTACGGCCTCGGACGCGCTGTTGCCTTTCCCGCCGGAAACGCGACCTACAGCGCCCGCCGAATTAGCCGAATCGCCAAAAATATCGCCGCCGAAATTGCCTGTAGGGTCGATTTTATCTTTCAATTCAAGCACAATTCTTTGGGCAATTTTCGCACCGATTCCTTGCGAACGTGTCAATAATTTGCTATCCCCGGACGCCACGCACAGCGCGAACCCTTGCGGCGACAAGTCCGACAGCACCGACAACGCCGCCTTTGGCCCCACTCCCGAAACTGAAATCAGCAACTTGAAACTGCTGAGTTCATCGCGTGAGCCAAAGCCGAAAAGCTCCATCGCATCTTCCCGGACGTGCAAATATGTGAAAAGTGCGGCTTCTGCGCCGATTTGCAGGCCCGAAAGTGTACTGCTCGTCGTGCGGCACGCGAACCCCACGCCGCCCGCCTCGACAACCGCTAAATTCGGCTCTGTATGCGTGATTGTGCCTTTTATACTGTATATAATGGTGTTCACCTTCCTGTCGATAATGATATTTTTGTTACTTGCTGTGTTAATACGTCTTTTCTAACCGATTGCATAATCTGCTATTTTGCGGACGGGCAATGCCCACCCCTACAATATGTAGGTGAAATATAAAGTTAAATCGCCACATGTAGGGGCGCAGCATTACTTCGCAAGCGATGCGCGTCCGCAAAATAGCAGCCCTCGCAATCGTCCATCACCTTTTCAAAAGCGACAAATTAGTATGCGCGCAGCAAATCGCCACCGCCAGCGCGTCCGCCGCGTCATCGGGCCTCGGGACGGCCTCCAAAGCGAGAATCCGCGCCGTCATCTCCTGAATCTGCCTCTTGGTCGCCTTGCCGTAGCCGGTCACGGCTTGCTTGACTTGCAGGGGGGTGAACTCGGCGATTTTTATACTGCGAGTAATACCGCACAAAGATATTACTCCCCGTGCTTGCGCCACGTCAATCGCGGTCTTCTGATTTGTCGTGAAAAAAATTTTTTCGAGCGACATAATTTCCGGCCGATATTCGTCAAGGAGACTGCCCAAATCATTGTGAATTTCTAACAATCTCTGCTCAAAACTCAAGCTCGTCGCCGTCCGAATCGCGCCGTAATCAACGGTTGTGAACCTGCCGCCCGCGTACTCAACCACGCCGTACCCCACAATCGCAAAGCCGGGGTCGATGCCGATAATCCTCATTTTCCACCCCCAAATTGCCCATACACAATTATTATAGCACAAAACGCGCAAATTTGCAAATAAAATTTTTGTTCACAAATGACTTGAAATTTATTTATTTTTCGTGTATAATGAATGTGTATGAAAATTTTTATTGCGTTTTTGGGTACACTCGCGCTGATTTTGGGCTTAATTTCCGCTTGCAATGCGGGTTCAGGTTCAACTGCGGTCCGCACCGAGTTTGCGCTCGGGACTTTCGTCACCGTGAGAATTGACGGCATGGGCACTAAAGCCGCCGACGCCGCTTTTGACGCGGCTTTCGCCCGCCTCCGCGAAATTGAGCGGATTGCAAGCGCGACCGACCCCGCCAGCGAACTTTTCCGCCTCAACCAAACCGCCTACCAAAGCGACACAAACGTAGGCGCAGAGCTGTTTTCACTGCTCAAAACCGGGCGTTTCTACGCGGAATTGACCGACGGAAATTTCGATATTACTTTAGGTAGAAT
>WRMK01000034.1 GCA_009777155.1 Oscillospiraceae bacterium | reverse complement strand
ATACCATATATGGTGTTCCTGCATGATTACGCCTACACGCGAACCCGCTTTTTGCGGACACCATATATGGTGTCCCTACATAATTATCACCCGCTTACGACGACCGCGCATAACCACCCACACATGACATCGCGCACAACCGACGCGCACGACCACCACACATAATGACCGCACACAACCACCGCACGACCGCCGCATACGACCACCACGCACAATCACCGCGCACGACACCACCCATGACCCCTCGCACGACCGCCAAACATAACAACCGCACAAGACGCCGCATTTTCGCGGACACCATATATGGTGTCCCTACATGATTTCACCCGCATATGACCCGCACATAACCCCCGCGTATGACCGCCACACATAATCACCGCGCACGACATCGTACATGCCCCCGCACATGACCCCGCACATGACCCCGCGCACGACCGCCAAACATTACGACCGCGCACGACCGCCACATACGACCACCACGCACAATCACCGCGCACGACGACCGCATTTTCGCGGACACCATATATGGTGTCCCTACATAATCACACCCGCATATGACCCGCGTTTTCGCGGACACCATATATGGTGTCCCTACATAATTACACCCGCATATTACCCGCTTTTTCAAACCCCTCAAATTTTTTATGCCGTTCTTTTTTGTTTGCCGCTCTCTTTTGGGGGCGGTGTTTTTTGTCAATTTTTTGTGGGGGTGCATAAAATATACAAACAGGAAATAAATGTGCGGGTGTGCCCGTAGTGATTTCGCCCGAATCCCCACGGAAACGCGGCGTGGTATCTTCAACGGAACGATTACGAACCGTTCCCTACAATAAAATTTTTTCGCGGCAGAAAACACCGTGCGACCTAAAAAGTTGCACACGTGGGGCGATTGCCAATCGCGCATTTGCCCCCCACGTTTGCGATTTTTAACGGGCGAACAGAGTTCGCCCCTACGTTGACAAGGAACACAAACGTCGGGAAAACCACGGACGACCGGGGACGATCGTCCCTACGTTGATAAAAATGCGAATGTCGGGAAAATTTGCGGGCGAACGGAGTTCGCGCCCTACAATATGTATCGTTTTATGCGCCATTGACCCTATATGTAGGGGCGATTTCCAATCGCCCGAAGCCTCGCGGAAACGCGGCGTGGTTTTATCAACGGAACGGTTTGGAACCGTTCCCTACAATAAATTTTTTTCACAGCATAAAACACCACACAACCTGAAAAGTCCCACATGTGGGGCGATTTCCAATCGCCCGCAGATTATACCCGCCCGTTAATGCCAAGGAGACCCCCATGCGACCGAAAACCGTTAAAGAAGCCCTAATCGCTCTGCTCTGCGTGCGGAGTATTATCACCATAATCTGCGTTCTCGGCATGAATTTGCTGATGTTTGCGGGTGTTTTTCCCATTGAGGCGTATGCCGCCAATATCGGCATGATTCTGACGTTCTTCTTTTTGCGGCGGCAGACTGATGATGAGAAGGCGGTTGATAAGCAGGGCGGGGCGGCTTGTGAGATTGAGGGTGGGGAGATGGAGTAGTTTTGAAGCGGATTGAGAACCGCCCCTAACGGGGCGGGTTTTGGCGATTGTTCTACGTGGAACACTATATGTAGTTTTGTGGGTTGTGTGACTTAATCAAGACTCGACTTGCCCTACGAAAGCGTATTTGAACTCGCTATTTTGAACGCTTGTATGTACAAATTCTATTCTCAATAGCCGTATGTTTTCTACAGATATCTCAATTGCCACAGGCAGGCTTGCTGCCTTTAAGCTATATTTTTGCAAAAGTTCATCGTCTCCATAAATATTCAGTGTCGCGTCTATCATATGGGTTTCATCTACTCTACCCGCAAAACCCACAAGTTTCTTGTATTCTCCATTCAGGTTGTGAAGGGAAAATTGTGTTATGACCCTGGCGCCTCTGCTCCAATGATCCAAACTAACTCCGTACACAACTACATCTTCGTAATCTGCTCCTCCCATTGAAACGCTTTCTTCAACTCCTATATTAAAGATTCTTACTACCTCGTCTTCTGATACAGAATCACTATCAAACATCAATTTTGTCACGCTTTGCGGAAGTCTTACGGGTTCAGGCTCGGGTTCAGGTTCAGGTTCAGGCTCTTCGTCTTCTTCGACACTTTGTAAATCGACCGCGGTGTCGCCGCTTTCGGTTATTTGTGCAATAGCCGGAACAGCCGGTTCTTCTTGCGTTGCAGGCATGGACGGCTCTGTTTGGGTTTGGGTTTGGTTTTCTTGATTTGTGCTTATTTCGCTTATCAACCTGTCCATTTGCTCGGCAAGGCGGTCGTATTCCTCTTTCGACACCCCGCCATCTGAATCGTTATTACCTCCACAACCCACAAGCATTAACAGCATAGCCCCTACAAGTATTAGCCCTATTGTTCTTTTCATAATTTGTTTCTCCTCAAAAAATTTTTTACGGCGCGAAAAACTCCACCGCATATTTCAATTATACTCAATATATTAAGCATTGTCAAGAGGTTAAGTATGATAAAATAATCTTGGTGATGAAAATGATTAGTTACGAGCCTTTTTATAACACCCTGCTTTCTAAAGGCATAACCGAATACCACTTGATTTTCAAGCAGGGGTTTTCCGCGAACACTATCCACCGAATCAAGCACGGAAAGGATATAAGCACGAAAACCCTTGATGCTTTGTGCTTTGTTCTCGATTGTGAGGTTGGCGATATTTTGAAACATATCAAAGATTGTTGAGGTTTTTAAGGGCGGCCATTCCACCCCCTGCCGAATAGCCGCCAATCTCCCTTATAACCAAACACCCCCGAAAGAGCGGCTATTGCGCCCCCCGCCCGCACAAAACCCTGCTTTAGAAAGGTTTTAATAGCTCCTAATCTCGCTTGTAATTAACAGACATTTGCGAAACCTATTGTTTTGCGGACGGGCAATGCCCGCCCCTACAATATATAGGCGAAAAACAAAATTAATTCGCCACATGTAGGGGCGCGCATTGCGCGTCCGTGAGTTTCGCAAACGCCTGCAATTAAATAAAACCGAAAGAGCGACCCTCCAACCCCCTGCCGAATAGCCGCCAATCTCCCTTATAACCAAACACCTCCGAAAGGGCGGCTATTGCGCCCCCACCCGCACAAAACTTTGCTTTAGAAAGGTTTTTAACAGCCGCCCCCCCTTATAACCAAACACCCCCGAAAGGGCGGCTATTCGCCCCCCCGCCCGCACAACCCCCACTTTAGCAAACTTTTATTAGCTTCTAATCTCGCTTGTAATCAATAGACAATTGCAAAACCTATTGTTTTGCGGACGGGCATTGCCCGCCCCTACAATATACAGATGATAAACAAAACCAATTCGCCACATGTAGGGACGCGCATTGCGCGTCCGTGAGTTTCGCAAACGCCTACAATTAAATAAAACCAAAAGAGCGGCCATTGCGCCGCTCTTTTTCGCGCCCCAAATCCACCCACCCCCACATTTAGCCCCCACCCACCCCCGCACCACTAAATGTTCCTCGTGGAACAATTTAACAATTTCCCTATTGACGAACCCATAAATCTGTGGTATAATTTAGCTTGTAAGAAACTTTAAAGCCTGCTAAAATCTACGAAAGGTCTGCCCCGTACCGCCAAAAACCTAAGGACAATCGCGACTTTCGGCGGCGCGGCACTAAAAACATGAGTAATATAATCGCAATCGTAAACCAAAAAGGCGGGGTTGCCAAGACCACCACCGCCATAAATCTCTCGGCGTCCCTCGGCAAGCTCGGCAAAAAAATCCTGCTCGTAGACCTCGACCCGCAGGGCAACGCGACGACCGGCTACGGCGTGTCGAAACGCGGCCTCGGCGCGACTACTTACGAGGTTCTGATGGGCGATGTTCGGCCGGTTGACGCCATAATCTCGACCAAATTCAAGGGCGTAGACCTGCTCCCGGCGACACAACTTTTGGCGGAAGCCGAGGTGCGCCTATTGCAGTTCGAGAACAAAACTTTGCAGTTACGCAAGGCACTTTTGCAGGTCAAGGACGGCTACGACGTGGTGATAATCGACTGCCTGCCGTCGCTCGGCGTGCTCGCACTGAACGGAATTTCGGCCTGCGACGGCATAATAATCCCCATGCAATGCGAGCCGTACAGCCTTGAGGGGGTCGCGGAGCTGCTCTCGACGGTCAAGCGGGTGAAAAATTCCACCAACCGAAACGTCAAGATTCTGGGGATAATTTTCACGATGTTGGACAAGCGGTTGCGTGTCAATCGCGGGGTTATGGACAAAATCTGCGGCTCGATGCCCGATTTAGTCTTCAAAACCCAAATCCCCCGCGAAGTCCGCATCGCCGAAGCCCCCAGCCACGGCGAGCCGATTATCTACTACGACAGCGCATCCAAAGGCGCAGAGGCGTATGTGAAGCTTGCGAAGGAATTGCTGACTAAATTGTAGGGGCGGGCTTCCATGCCCGACCGTAAGCAACGCCGTAATTTAACGGTCGGGCGTGGAAACCCGACCCTACAATAAAATTTTCACAACCGCAACCCCACCGAAACACATCGCGGTGTCATGTAGGGAACGGTTCATAACCGTTCCGCAAAGTTTCCGCAAGGCAATAATTCCCACAGTTTCATCAACGGAACGGTTACGAACCGTTCCCTACAATAAAAATTTCCCACAACCGAAAAATTTATTCAGCGTAGGGGCGAACTGTGTTCGCCCGTAAACCCTCGCCAACTGCAAACCCACCAAATGTAGGGGCGCGCATTGCGCGTCCGTGTCCCGCCGAACGTAGGGCGGGGGCTCTGCTCCCGCCGTCTATAAACAAAAGCTCGTATACGGCAGGAGCAGAGCCCCTGCCCTACAAAAAAATTTTCCCACCCCCAAACCCACCGAAACACATCGCGATGTCATGTAGGGAACGGTTCATAACCGTTCCGCAATGTTTCCGCGAAACAATAATTTCCACAGTCTCGTCAACGGAACGGTTAAGAACCGTTCCCTACAATAAAATTTTCCCACAACCCACCCCCCCCGAAACACATCGCGATGTCATGTAGGGAACGGTTCATAACCGTTCCGCAAAGTTTCCGCAAGACAATAATTTCCGCAGTTTCATCAACGGAACGGTTAAGAACCGTTCCCTACAATAAATTTTTCCAAAACCGCGAACCCCCCGAAACACATCGCGGTGTCATGTAGGGAACGGTTCATAACCGTTCCGCAAAGTTTCCGCAAGACAATAATTCCCACAGTTTCATCAACGGAACGGTTAAGAACCGTTCCCTACAATAAAATTTTCCCACAACCGCAACCCCACCGAAACACATCGCGATGTCATGTAGGGAACGGTTCATAACCGTTCCGCAATGTTTCCGCAAGACAATAATTCCCACAGTCTCGTCAACGGAACGGTTACGAACCGTTCCCTACAATAAATTCCCCCACAACCAAATAAAGAAAGGCAGTAAAAAACATGGCTAAAAAAACAGGCCTCGGCGGCAATTTCGACAGCATTTTCGACGACAACTACCTCAGCGGCACCGACGACGGCGGCAACAAAAGCACAACCACCCTCAAAGTCGGCGAGCTCGAGCCGAACCGCAACCAACCGCGTAAGGATTTCGACAACGAAAAATTGGGTTCGCTTGCCGAATCAATCGCAATCCACGGCATAATTCAGCCGATAACAGTGCGCCCGTTCGAGGGCAGCTATCAAATTGTCGCGGGTGAGCGGCGTTGGCGGGCGGCGCGAATGGCGGGATTGTCGGATGTCCCGGTGCGGATTGTCGAGCTGACCGACTCCGAAACAATGCAAATCGCGCTGATTGAGAACCTGCAACGCGAGGATTTGAACCCGCTTGAAGAAGCGAACGGCTACCAAGAGCTGATTGACAAGTTCGGCATGAAGCAGGAAGATGTCGCCAAAAAGGTCGGCAAAGCCCGCTCGTCGGTGGCAAATGCCCTGCGCTTGTTGTCACTGCCGGAAGCCATAAAGGATATGGTCAAGTCCGGCGAGTTGTCAAAGGGGCATTGCAAAGCCCTTCTCGGCATTTCGGATACAATCAAAATGGTTCAGCTTGCACAAAAAAGCATCGACAATTCCCTCTCGGTTCACGCCCTCGAAAAGCTTATCAAGTCCGAGACCGCCCCCAAAAAAGACGAGCCAATCTACAAGAAAAACCCGCTCTACACCGAGGCCGAGCTATCCCTAAGCAACACCCTCGGCAAGACCGTCCGCATAAAAGAGGGCCAAAACAACCGCGTAACAGTTGAAATCGACGCCTACTCCGAGGATGAAGTAATGGACATCGTCAAGCGGCTCGGCGGGTTTTGGGATTAAAAAATAAATGTGTACACTATTGACATAATGTACGTAAATGTGATATACTAATATAAACAAAACGATTGCAAACCCCACGGACGGGCAATGCCCGCCCCTACAAAAACAGGCGCAACGCGCTAACCCTCAGAAAATGTAGGGGCAAATTTCCACGGCGCGTCCGCAAAACAGCAGTTTTTGCAGTCAGAAATATTATAAAGGAACGGTGAATACTATGCTCGCTATGAACGCCACTGATGTCAGAAACGATTGGAGCGCGGTGCTCGACTCGGTTATCCGCGAAAAACCCAAGTTCATCAAGCGCACCCGCGACTACATGCTCTTGTCCGGGCTTGATATAATTGAAATCATGCTCGAAGCCTACAAATTCACAGCCGACGAATACATCGAAGACGACGGTTCCGTAACCCTGTCTTTGGTGGAAATGGACTTAGTAGATAACGGCAAAACCAAAGAAGAAGCGATTCATAATTTGGCGAAAGATATACTCGAATACGCCGCCGATTATTACCAGTTGTTCTTTGACGATTGGTCTGTTTCCACCAATCGCCGCGCGCATTTGCCGTTTGTGTTCAAAGCCCTGATACTCAATGACATTGAAAAGATTGGAGAGTTGATACAATGCCGTCCTGGAGAGATTTAAGGCGTTTTTGCCAACGCGACGGTTGGGAGCTTTATAAAGACACCGACCATTATTTTTATAAAAAGCACCTCGAAGACGGGCGGTATCTCCGTACCCGAGTCTCCAAAGGCTCAGGCGAAATCAACGGCCGCTTGTGGAATGATATACTTAAAAAGCAGTTGCAGGTTACTATGGAATATTTCAACAAGAAGATATAAATTTTTTGATAGCGGGAGGATTTTATGATTATCACAAACACCATTGACATGAGGAAAGACTTCAAAAGCCTCTGCTTAAAAGCAGAGCAAGGCGAGATGGTTTTGATTACCGGCCCTATGCAGAAGAACCTCATTCTTATTTCGGAAGAAGAATTTACAAAGCTCGAACACACGCAAAAAGCCGAGCCGCAAACGCAAAACAAGTTTGAAATTCTTTCAAGCTTTTTCGGCATAGCCAAAGGCGATTTGCTTAATGGAAAAAGCGACAAGGAAGTGCTTGCGGAAGGGCTGGTGGGTAAATATGTAGGGGCGCGCATTGCGCGTCCGTAAAATTTACGCAACCGTTGGGAATCCACGGGCGAACGGAGTTCGCCCCTACATTGAAAAAATATACAAACAACAGCAAAATTAATGCAGTCGCAGAAAACCTACGGACGGGCAATGCCCGCCCCTACATTCCAAAAAATTTATAAAAACAGGAGAAACAAAAAATGCTCGACATAAAATTTATTCGCCAAAACCCCGACCTCGTCCGCGAGAATATTAAGAAGAAGTTTCAGGACGAGAAACTTTCCCTTGTTGACGAAGTCCTCGCCTTGGACGAGAATTATCGCGGTAAACTTCAGCAACTTGAAGCCAACCGCGCCGAAATGAACAAGACTTCAAAGGAAATCGGCGGCTTTGTTGCGCGTGGTGAAAAGGAAAAGGCCGAGAGTGCTAAAACGCAGGTCGCGGCTTTGAAAAAGTCTATTCCCGAATTGGAGGAAGAAGTGCGGAATCTCGATGCGGCTCTGTGCAAAATTATGCTGACAATTCCGCAGATTATTGCAGACGATGTCCCGCTTGGCAAGGACGACAGTGAGAATGTTGAGGTTGCGCGTTTCGGCAACTTCACAAACACCGTGCCGCCGTCTGAAATCCCGTATCACGTTGAACTTATGGAAAGCTTCAAGGGCATTGACTTAGACAGCGCGAGGAAGACTTCCGGCGCAGGTTTTTACTACCTCAAAGGCGACATTGCGCGGCTTCACTCGGCAATTTTAAGCTATGCGCGGGACTTCATGATTGACCGCGGCTTTGAATATTATGTGCCGCCGATTATGATACGCAGCAGCGTCGTTTCGGGGGTAATGAGCTTTGCCGAAATGGACAACATGATGTACAAAATCGAGGGCGAGGATTTGTTTTTAATCGGCACGTCCGAGCATAGCATGATTGGAAAGTTCATGGACGAGATTGTACCCGAAGAAGAATTGCCGCTCGCACTGACGAGTTATTCGCCCTGTTTCCGCAAAGAAATCGGCGCGCACGGCATCGAGGAACGCGGCGTCTATCGGATTCACCAGTTTGAAAAACAAGAAATGGTGGTAATCTGCAAGCCCGAGGATAGTCTTGCGTGGTTCGAGAAACTCTGGAAAACCACCGTGGACTTTTTCCTATCGCTTGATGTTCCGGTTCGCGCACTGGAGTGCTGTTCGGGCGATTTGGCCGACTTGAAGGTCAAGAGCGTGGACGTCGAGGCGTGGAGCCCGCGGTTGGAGAAGTTCTTTGAAGTCGGCAGTTGTACTACAATGGGCGATGCACAAGCGCGGCGGCTGAAAATCCGCGTCCGCGGCGGCGACACCGGCGAGAAATACTTGGCGCATACCCTAAATAACACCGTGGTCGCGCCGCCGCGTATGTTGATTTATTTTCTTGAGAATAATCTTTGCGCTGATGGGAGTGTTAGCATACCTGAACCGCTTAGGGGGTATATGGGGGGGAAGGATAAGGTTTTTCCGTGATAATGCCGCTTGACATACGTAATATTACGTGATATAATATATACAGGAGGTGAGGGAATGAAAAACGCGGAGTTGAGGAAAAAACTGCAAAAAGCAGGCTGGACAATCACGCCGGGAAAAGCCCACGACCAAGCAAAACACCCCGATTTTCCCGGCGTAAAAATCGCAATCCCTCGCCACAAAGGTGAAGTCCCGAAAGGCACGGCAAACGCAATCTTAAAGGAAGCAGGGCTTAAATAAAACCCCTGCTTTCCTAAAACTTTTCACAGGAGGTTTACTGAAATGAAATATGTTTATCCCGCGATTTTCACAAAAGAGGACGGTTCAATTCTCGTCAGCGTTCCCGATTTGCCCGGCACTCACACTTTCGGTGCCGATATGGCGGACGCCTTGTTTATGGCGGAAGATGCCATTGCGATGTGGCTGTGGGATGCCGAAAACAACAGCGAAAATATTCCCGCGCCGTCTTTGCGTGAAAGTATTGAGAAAAATTGCAAAGGCAAAAATCAATTCGTGAACTTAATCGCCGCAGATACCGATGAATACAGGCGATTGAACGACACAAGGGCAGTCAAAAAAACCCTGTCAATTCCCGCATGGTTAAACGCACAAGCCGAGAGGGCGAACGCGCCTTACTCGCAAATTTTGCAACAAGGATTGAAGAATTATCTTGAAATCGCCGAATAAAATTCCCCCATAAACAGGCAAGCCAAAACGAACGCCTCACGGCGTTCGTTTATTTATGCTATTTCCAAAAAGGTTATGCTTTTCTCACTCATAAGCCTTTCGATGTTTCAAACATCTCTAACATTTTCCTCGCCGAATCTTGGGCGGTTTTGGCGGCTAAGTCGTCGAGAAATTTTTTGGTTATGCTGTAGTCTTCTACTTTTATAGTATCCGCAAATTTTATTTGCAGTTCTTTAGCCGCGGCCTTCGTCATAATAGCACACCTCTCACAAGTTATTTAATCCTATTATATTCTAATTGCGACATAATGTCAAGCAAAACTTTTTTTGGGAATAATTACCCCACCCCATAAAGCATATCCCCGTAAACAGGCAAATCCAAACACCGCCGCCCAAGCATACTCTCAACCTCGTCCGCGGACTCGCGCAGTGACTGCATTTTCGCAAGTACGGTATCGCGGTAATACTGCGCTGTTTCGAGCGGGGTTGAAAAGCCGCCAACACAAGCCGCCACGCACCCCTCCAACTCCTCAAGCCTATCACACAACCCCGCCGCAGTGTCCGACAACTTCTCAAGCAACCGTGCCTCAAGTGTCGTGTTGAACTGCAAATTGCCGCAATTAGCCTTATTTTTAATCAGCTTCACGAGCTCATTCTGGTGTGCAATACACGCCGGAATCAGCTCCTTTTTTATAAGCTCAATCAAAGTCAGGGCCTCGATTTGCAGGACTTTGCAGTAATTCTCGAGCATGATTTCATAGCGGGAGTGCAACTCGCTCTCGGAGAAAACCCCTTGCCGCAAAAACAGCGCGATATTCTTCTCGTGTACAAGAAAAGGCAGGGCATCAACGGTGGTTTTAAGGTTCAAAAGCCCTCTGCTTGCCGCTTCTTGCTCCCAGTCTTTGGTGTAATTATTGCCGTTGAAAATGATTCGCTTGTGCTTGTTTATAGTCGCCTTAATCAGCTGTGACAAGGCGGTTTTGAAGTCGGGGGCTTGCTCTAAAGTATCGGCAAATTCGGCGAGTGTGTCGGCCACTGCCGTGTTGATTACCACGCAAGCATCCGCAATCGAGGCGGCCGAACCCGCCATTCTGAACTCAAAGCGGTTGCCCGTGAACGCGAACGGCGAGGTGCGGTTCCTGTCGGTGGTGTCTTTCGGGAAATGCGGTAGGCAGGTCACGCCGATTTCCATTTGGGTTTGCTCGGTGTTTTTGTATTCTTTGCCACTCTCGAGTGCGGTCAGAATCTGTGTCAATTCATCGCCTAAGTAAATCGAGATAATCGCGGGCGGGGCCTCGTTGCCGCCAAGGCGCAGGTCGTTGCCCGCGCTCGCCACGCTTACACGGAGTAGGTCTTGAAACTCGTCCACAGCCTTGATTACCGCGGTCAGGAACAGCAGAAATCGCGCATTGCCGCTCGGCGTTTCGCCCGCTTCGAGCAGATTCGCGTTCCCTGCCGATAGCGACCAGTTGATATGCTTGCCGCTCCCGTTGACCCCTGCGAACGGCTTTTCATGCAACAGGCAGGTCAAGCCGTGGCGGTCTGCAACGGTACGCATTAGTTCCATTGTCAGCTGATTATGGTCGGCGGCTGTGTTCACCACCGTGAAAATCGGTGCAAGCTCGTGCTGTGACGGCGCGGCCTCGTTGTGCTTGATTTTGGCGAAGACGCCGAGCTTCCACAGCTCCTCGTCAAGCTCTTTCATAAACTCCGACACCCGCGGTTTGATTGCGCCAAAGTAATGGTCGTCAAGCTCTTGGCCTTTCGGGGGTTTTGCGCCAAAAAGCGTTCTTCCACAGTAGATTAAATCGGGGCGTTTCAGATAGGTATTCTTGTCAATCAAAAAGTACTCCTGCTCTGCCCCGACGGTGACGTTGACGGTCTTTGTCGAGGTATCACCAAATAATTTGAGAATCCGCAGTGCCTGTTTATTCAACGCCTGTACCGAGCGCAGGAGCGGCGTTTTTTTGTCGAGGGCATCACCGCCGTAGGAGCAGAACGCGGTCGGTATGCAGAGTACACGGTCTTTTATGAATGCGTACGCAGTCGGGTCCCACGCGGTGTACCCCCGCGCCTCAAAAGTTGCGCGCAGGCCGCCCGACGGGAAACTTGACGCGTCGGGTTCACCTTTCACGAGCGACTTCCCCGAAAACGCGAGGATTGCACAACCGTCATTTTCCTTGGACGGCGTGATGAAACTTTCGTGCTTCTCGGCGGTAACGCCGGTCATGGGCTGGAACCAGTGTGTAAAATGGGTCGCGCCTTTTTCGACCGCCCAGTCTTTCATCGCCGCCGCAACGACGTTCGCCACGTCCAACTCCAAGTGGCTGCCCCGCGCAATGGTTTTTTTCAAGGCCTCGTAGGTCTCTTTGGGCAGGCGGGATTGCATTTCGCGGTCGGCGAAGACCATGTTTCCGAAGTTTCCGAATATTTCTGTTGTGTTCATGATTTCTCCTGTGTTTTGTTGGTTGTGTGGGTATGCACGGTCGTGCGGACTTTGCGGCGCGGCGCAGCCGCGCATAACGGGGGACGTTCATTTCTTTGCCCGGGCAAAGAAACGAACCAAAGAAAACCGGTCCGTGCGGACGGCACGATACGAGGCTACAGCTTAACACGAAAACACGCCGATAAGGTTGCGCTTTGCCAAGGTCGGCGGGCGTGTTTTCGTATTGCGTACATCTCGATTAGAGGTTGTGTGGTTTTTGGTTGCGTTGGCTTTTTCAATGTTTCCACATTTGCTGTGTCTGTGGGCTTTTTCAACGTAGGGGCGAACTGCGTTCGCCCGTGTGTTTCCACGGTGCGCCGTGTATTTCCTGTTGTGAAAATATTTTGGTGGCATTTTAATGCAGGGAACGGTTCGTAACCGTTCCGCTGATGAAACTGTGCGAATTCACGCAAATTACAAAGCCGTGCGATTTATAGAACGGAATGGTTATGAACCGTTCCCTACATAACACCGCGTCATGTTTCGGGGGCGTTATGTAGGGGCGCGCATTGCGCGTCCGCAAATCCCACGGCAACGCCGAAAACCCGCACAAACGCCGAAGACCACGGGCGAACACAGTTCGCCCCTACACGCGACAATGTTTTTATGTGGTTGAAAATTTCCCATGTAGGGTCGGGCTTCCATGCCCGACCGCATGAAAATCATGCCGCCGTCTAATTACAGCGTTATTCGCGGGCGGGCGTGGAAACCCGCCCCTACATTCGATGATATTTCTCTGTGGTAAATATTTCTGCATTTTGCATTCTTATTTCTGCATTAACAACAGAACCGTAATGTCCGCCGGATTAACCCCCGAAATCCTACTCGCCTGCCCAATATTCAACGGCTTATGCAAATTCAGCTTCTCCGCGGCCTCAATCCGCAACCCCCGAATCTCCCGATAATCAAAATCGGGCGGCAATTTTTTAGCCTCAATCCCGCCGAGCTTGCGAACCTGCTCCTCCTGCAACCGAATATACCCCTCGTACTTGACCTCAATCTCGATTTTTCGCCGAATACGCGGCGGCAGGTCTTCGCACAGCAGGGCAATACTTGCCAAATCCTCATAACAAACCTGCGGCCGTTTCAACAAATCAACCAACTTAACCCCATTCGACACAGGCGCAGTCCCCTTTTGTTCAAGCAACCGATTCAATTCCGCGCTCGGTTTTGCGGTAATCTTGCGTAGTTTTTTCAACTCGGCTTGAATCAGCTCCTGCTCGGCTAAAAACAAGTCGTAGCGCGCCTTGTCGAGCAACCCCGCCTCAAAGCCGATTCGCGCTAACCTTTCGGGCGCGTTGTCCTGCCGCAGAATCAGGCGATACTCCGAGCGCGAAGTCATCATGCGATACGGCTCGTCACAACCCTTTGTCACCAAATCGTCAATCAGCGTCCCGATATACGAGGACGACCGCGGCAGTATAAGCGGCTCGACCTCACGAATTTTCCGCACCGCATTAATCCCCGCAAGTAGTCCTTGAGCCGCCGCCTCCTCGTACCCCGACGTCGAATTAAACTGCCCCGCCGAATACAACCCCGCGATACCCTTAAACTCCAAAGTCGCGAACAAATCAATCGGGTTGCAACAATCGTACTCAATCGCATAGCCATGCCGAATAATCTCGGCGTTTTCAAGCCCCGCAATACTGCGAATAAACCGCTCTTGCACCTCGGCGGGCAACGACGACGAAATCCCCTGCAAGTAGCACTCATCGGTCGAAAGCCCCATCGGCTCTACAAAAATCTGGTGTCTGTCCTTGTCGGCAAAACGCACAACTTTATCCTCAATACTCGGGCAATACCGCGCCCCCGTCCCGGTCACTCTGCCGCTGTAAAGGGGCGAGCGGTGTATGTTTTCGCGGATAATCGCGTGGGTTTTCTCGTTGGTATAAGTGATATAGCAAGCCGCTTGGTTCCGCAGATTTTCACTACTTCCGAACGCAAACGGCGTGATAATTTCGTCACCGTATTGCACTTCCATTACATCGAAATTAATCGAACGGCGGTTGACCCGCGCAGGCGTACCGGTCTTAAATCGGCGCAGTTTCACCCCCGCCCCCTCAAGCGACCGCGCCAATTCAAGCGCAGGGAGTACTCCATCTGCACCACTCGAAAACGACGTCTCCCCTACATGAATTTGGGCGTTCAAATAAGTCCCCGAAGCAATAATAACCGCCTTCGCGCCATAAAAGAACCCAAGCCGCGTTCTGACCCCTGTAACCGCCCCGCCCTCAATCACAATTTCCCGCACTTCATCTTGTTTCAATTCAAGATTCGGCTGTCTTTCAAGGCAACCTTTCATGTACAGATGATACGCCGTCCTGTCACACTGCGCCCTAAGCGCATGCACTGCCGCGCCCTTGCCCCGATTCAAAGTCCGCAGTTGTATAAGGCAGGCATCAGCCGCCCGCCCCATCTCCCCGCCAAGCGCGTCAATCTCCGCGACTATCTGCCCCTTAGCCGTCCCGCCAATCGCGGGGTTACAAGGCAGATTCGCCACAGTGTCAAGCGCAAGACAAAACACAGCAGTCCTAACCCCAAGCCGAGCCGCCGCCAAAGCGGCCTCACAGCCCGCATGCCCTGCGCCTATTATTATGATGTCGTAGGTGGTTTTTATGGTGTTCACTCCTTTTAGATAACTGCGAAATTCACGGGCGATTGGAAATCGCCCCTACATTATGCAGGCGCATTGCAGTACCGCACCATGTAGGGGCGAACTCCGTTCGCCCGTGGGTTTTCCCGACGGCAATAAATTCCCTGTTAATTACTCCCCCTCGTCCTCATCAACCTCAACCTCATCATCCTCAACTTCCTCATCCTCAACCTCCTCGGCCTCCAAAGCAGCAACCTCCGCCTCATCAATCACATTCTCCTCAACCGCCTCAATCTCCGCGAACTCCTCGCCCTCGTCATGCTCGGTGCGCGTGAAGGTCACCACCCGCGAATTTTCCGACAACCGCATAACCCGCACGCCGATACCATACCGCGTAATCGGGCGCAAATCATTAGCGCGAATACGTATTATTACGCCTTCATCGTTAATCAGAATTACATCATCGTCCTCATACAGCGACTTAATCCCGCAGACATTGCCGCGCTCGGGGGTAATGCGATAGTTTATCAGCCCCTTGCCGCCCCTGTTCTGCTTGCGGTATGCCGACAATTCGGCGCGCCTGCCCATGCCCCGCTCGGTCACGGTCAGAATCGTGCAATTCTCGTCATAGACTTTCGCCGCACCAACGACGTAATCCCCCGCCCTAAGCCTAATCGACCGCACGCCCTTTGCAGTCCTGCTCAGTGCGCGAATCAGCGTCTCGTCAAAGTGGATAGCCTTGCCCATAGCAGTTGCAATCAGCACCGAGCTATCCCCCTCGGTCAAGTGAGCGGCGGCGATTTCGTCGCCCTCTGCCAAGGTAATCGCGCGTAGGCCGTTTTTGCGGACGTTCTTGTAACTCGACAAAACCGTCCTCTTAATCAAGCCCCGCCGTGTTACACAAACGAAAAACTTATTCTCGGCGAAGTCGGACGTCTTCATCATGGCGGCAATAGTCTCGCCCTCGTCAAGGTTCAAGACGTTCACAATATTAGTACCCCTGCTCTGCCGCGAACCCTCGGGAATCTCATAGCACTTGAGCTTATACATCTTGCCAAAGTTAGTAACGAACAAAATATTATCATGGGTTGAAGCGATGAAAAGGTCTTCAACGAAGTCTTCCTCACGCTGTTTCATGCCCGACACGCCTCGACCACCGCGCCGTTGCAGATTGTACACCTCGGTAAGTTGCCGCTTGATATAGCCTTTATTAGTATAAGTCAAGACACATTCTTCAACGGGAATCAAGTCCTCAATGTCCACCTCGCCGCTCACCGCCTCAATATCGGTGCGGCGTTCATCGGCGAATCGCTTTGTCAAAGCGGCAAGCTCTTCTGAAATAATCGCAAGAATCTTACTGCGGTCTGCAAGTATACCCGACAGCTCCTCAATCTTGACTTTCAGCCCCGCAATTTCCTGTTCAATGTCGATACGGCCGAGCTTCGTCAGCTGAATAATTCTCATCTGCCCGATTGCTTCGGCTTGGATTTCGGAAATGTTGAACCGTTCAATCAAGCGGGCTTTCGCGTGGGGCGGGTCGTCCGACGAGCGAATAATCGCAATGACTTCATCGGTGCTATCAACCACGACCAACAAGCCCTCTAAGATATGCGCCCGTGCATTGGCCTTGTCAAGGTCGAATTTAGTACGGCGGGAAATCACGCTCTCTTGAAACTCCAAGTAATACTCGAGAATCTGTTTCAAGGTCAGCACTCGCGGCACGCCGTCCACCAGTGCAAGCATTATCACCCCGACAGTTTCCTGCAATTGTGTGAACGAATAAAGCTTGTTCAGCACGACATTTGCATTCGCCGACTTGTGCAACTCCAACACGATTTTCATACCCTTGCGGTCGGACTCGTCCCGCAGTACCGAAATCCCCTCAATCCGCTTATCCCGCATGAGATTGCCCATGTTTTCGAGCAGGCGAGTTTTGTTCACCATGTAGGGTATTTCGGTGATTACAATGCGGTTGTCTTTGCCTGTTTCCTGTATCTCCGCCCTGCCCCGCAAAATTATTTTGCCCCTGCCGGTGTAATAAGCCGAGCGAATCCCCGCATGCCCCATAATTATGCCGCCGGTCGGAAAGTCGGGGCCTTTGATTGCAGTCATAAGAGTCTCCAAGCCGACATCGGGGTTTTCAATCAAGAGCTGCACAGCCTCGGCAACTTCCCCCAAATTATGCGGCGGGATATTAGTAGCCATACCGACGGCGATACCCGTTGAGCCATTTAGCAATAGATTCGGAAAGCGCGACGGTAGTACAACAGGCTCGACTTCTTTCTCGTCGTAATTCGGCCGAAAGTCCACGGTGTCTTTGTTAATATCCCGCAACATTTCCGAGGAAATCCGCGACAAGCGCGACTCGGTATACCTATAAGCGGCGGGCGCATCGCCGTCAATATTCCCGAAGTTTCCATGCCCTTCAACGAGCGGATACCGCAAAGAAAAGGTCTGCGCCATTCGCACCAACGCGTCATAAACGCTCTGGTCGCCATGCGGGTGAAACGAACCCAGCACAGCCCCAACCGTCTTGGCGCACTTGCTGAACGGCTTTTCATGAGTTAGGCCTTCTATGAATTGGGTGTACAAAATCCGCCTGTGAACAGGCTTCAACCCATCGCGGACATCAGGCAAAGCCCGCGCCACAATCACCGACATCGAATAGTCAAGGAACGAACGCCGCATCTCCTTTTCAATGTCAACGAATTTGATTTTCTCATCGGGGTGCATTTTTTTGATTTCCATTGGTTGTTTCCTTTTTGATACTTTTATTTTTTTATTCACGGGCGAACGCAGTTCGCCCCTACATGGTGGGAAATTTTTCTGTTGTCTGTAAATTTTATTGTAGGGACGACCGCCCCGGTCGTCCGGAATTACCGCGTTGTTTGCGCGTTTTCTGCCGTGAAAAAATTTTATTGTAGGGAACGGTTCTTAACCGTTCCGTTTATAAAGCCGTGCCACATTTCGTGGTTGCGGACGACCGGGGCGGTCGTCCCTACGGTTGATAAAACCGTGCAAATTTGCACAAATTTACAAAATCGCGAAAACCTTGCGGAACGGTTAAGAACCGTTCCCTACACAACACCGCGCTATGTTTCGGGGGTGCGGCGGTCGTGCGGGATTATTCAACTTTAACAAACAAACCCCTATACGACTCCACGTTGTAAAAAGACAAATCATCGGGGTTGCCATTTAAGGTAAACGACAAAGTGTTCCCGGGGAAATTGCGAGTGGTGCCGATGGTGAGGTTGAATGAAAGAAAAATTATGCCTTGTGAATCTTCCAATTCTAAAATATAATAAGCTTTTATATACAACTGTTCCGAGGAATACAAGGGAATGTCATGAATCTCGTCTATGATTTGAATTTCCGCGCTGCCATCGGGTTTAATTTCAAAGTACGAACCAAGAAAATACCCATCCACAGTTTCATATCTGCCGATTAATTTTTCCCAAACTTCATAAGTAACTTCGCGTTCTACCGGCTTTTGCACGACTACATTCTTGACTTGAAAATCATCGGTAATCTCGTCTCGATTATTAATTTCATCAAGCAACTCGTAATTTATTGCACGGAGTTCTTCGATTTTATTATTTAATTCTGCCACTTCATCGCTTAATGCGGTGTTGTTTGTGCAGGCTGTGGAAATTAGAATGATTGCGATTGTGATTAGTGGTTTTTTCATGGTGGGGGTCTCCTGTGGGTGGGGTGGGTGAATTGTGCGGGGTTATTCTTCCTTAACAAATATCAATATTTCATCGGGTGGCCCATCGGCTGCAAGAGGGGATTTTATAACAAAATTTTTACATTCGGGGTCGCCCTCAAATTCAAGAGTCAAAAAACTCCCGGGAAAAGTATAATTCCCACGCACACGCACAAAACTTATTCTAACTCTGATGTCGGTATAATGTGCAATCAAACGAACATCTTCTTCAGTACTCACCGACATTCCCGAAAAGGTAAAAAGCGATATTTCCATTGTACCGTCTTCTCTAATTTCAAAATAAATATCAGGGTACTTTTCTACAGAATACTTTCCGATTAATTTTTCGCTGATTTCATTTGTAACCTGCCCTTGCACAGGCTTTTCCACGACGACATTTTTAATTTGAAAATCATCGGCAGTTTCGTCTTGGTCCGGGTTATTAATTTCATCGAGCAACTCGGAGTTTATCGCACGGATTTCTTCGATTTTATTGTTTAGTTCCGCCACTTCATCGCTTAACGCGGTGTTATTTGTGCAGGCCGTGGAAATTAGAATGATTGCGATTGTGATTAGTGGTTTTTTCATGGTGGGGGTCTCCTGTGGGTGGGTGGACGGGCGAACGGAGTTCGCCCCTACATGGCGGGATATTTTTAGGTTGGTTGAAAATTTTTGCTGTAGGGGCGGGCTTCCATGCCCGACCGTGAATTTTTCTGTTGTCTGTAATTTTTTCAGCGTAGGGGCGAACTGTGTTCGCCCTCAACAAACGCCTTGTTTGCGCGTTTTCTGCCGTGA
>WRMK01000033.1 GCA_009777155.1 Oscillospiraceae bacterium | reverse complement strand
CAAATCGCCATATGTAGGGGCGCGCACTGCGCGTCCGTGAGTTTCGCAATCGTCTAATTTAGCTGTTTAATTGTAAAACAAAGCTCGACACTCAAAGGTTGCAAAATATTTGAATATTTTGGAAATCGCGGAAATATTTGCCACCCTTGCTGACATTATATCCCGCCATGAACAGCATTGTCAAGCGAATATCCGAATTGTAATCGCTTTGTTTCCAAACTGTAATAAACATCTTCGGGAACTGACTCGCAGTTAGCTCCCGAAGATGTTTGATGTGAAGTTATAAATTATTCAATCAGAAAACCGTCGCGTCGCTTTAGCGACAAGCGACACCAAAATTATTCATTATTCCTTATTACCTGTTCAATGGGCTTGCTCGTCAACTTCCCAATAATCTGATTCGACACCAAGAACCCCTCCCGCGTTATCGCCACGCCCTCAGTCGAAATCTTCAAGTAATCCGGCGGCACCAACTTGCATCTTTTAAGCATATCGAGTTTCTTAACCCCGAATTTGGCGCACTCGGCAAAGCTCAAACCCTCGGTCAATCGGAGTTTCAGCATGGCATAATCGGCGAACCCGACAGGCTCTTTGTCGATTGAGACGACGTTCTGCACGGCCGAATTAACGAACTCATCGACATCGCTCGCCACGCAAAACCTCTCGTCGCCAAAGTACGAATGGCTCGCCGCGCCGATTCCGAGGTACTCGTGGCTTTTCCAGTATTTGAGATTGTGGCGGCACTCGAAACTCGGGATAGCGAAATTGCTGACCTCATACTGCACAAACCCGCATTTTTCCAGTGCGTCGGCCGCCGCCAAGTAAATCTGCGCCGTCATGTTTTCGTCGGGTATACCTGCCATTTTTGCAAGCGACCGCCCGTCTTCAAGCTTCAGCATATACGCCGACACATGGGTTATATCCAGCCCGCTCAAGACCTTTATGCTCCTGCGAACACTGGCGGGGGTTTGGTGGGGTATACCGAGCATGAGGTCAACCGAGATGTTCTCGAACCCGCTCTCCCGCGCAAATCTAATGGCGTTCTGGGCGTCTTCCGAGGTATGACTGCGCCCGATTGCACCGAGCTCTGCATTCGAGAACGACTGCACCCCGACCGACAGCCGATTAACCCCGCTGCTCCGCATAGCCGACAGCGAATCCCGCGTCAGGGTATCGGGGTTCGCCTCGACCGTAATCTCGGTCAATTCGGAAAACCGCAGTTTCCCCATAATCCGACAAACGTCCCACCACGCCGCAGACGGCGTCCCCCCGCCGAAATAAATCGTGTCGTACCGTTCATTATAGTGCAACACATTGCGAATAACCGCATCTGCATAAGCATAAGCGGCGGAGTTGTCATAAGCGACCGAGTAAAAATCGCAGTAGGGGCATTTTTGCAGGCAGAATGGTATGTGTATGTATAGGCCGGTCATGTGCATTGCTCCTTTGCTGAAAATTTTATTTGACAAGTTCCGATATATATTATATAATATAATTGATACATTCCAATCAATAGGAGGTTTAAGATGAACAGAATAGAAATAGTCGGGCTTTTCACCGCGATTGAACGCATGTGCGAGAAGAAAGATTTTGAGGGCATTGAGCTTTTGACAAAAAGGGTTTTAAGCGAAGCCATTTATGACAAAAAGCCCAAAGTTTTACCAAGAAACGATGAAGATGTCGAGTAATATTTTTATGTAGGGCAGGGGCTGAACCGCAGTTCAGACCCGAGGCTCCTGCTCCTGCCGTTTGCAAGGCACGGTTTTAGACGGCAGGGGCAGAGCCCCTGCCCTACTATTCGTTTTCTTGCAGTTCTTTTTGGTATTCCTCGTATGGGGGTAATTGAAGACCCTCTACGTTTGCCGCCCTGCGAATGGCGTTGTAGGTTTCTTTGGTGGTTTTTGCTTTCGCCGCCTGCTCCGCCAACAATGTCAATATTACCTTAGTTTCGTATGCCATTATATTCACCTCCTAAGTGGGATTACGGGCGCGCACTGCGCGCCCCTACAAATCACGTATCCAATTTAAGAACAGCCATAAACGCCTCCGGCGGCACCTCCACCGACCCCAACTGCCGCATCTTCTTCTTGCCCTCTTTCTGCTTCTCGAGCAGCTTTTTCTTCCGCGTTATATCCCCGCCATAACACTTCGCAAGCACGTCCTTACGCATAGCCTTAACAGTTTCGCGGGCAATTATTTTGCCGCCGATTGCCGCTTGCACAGGGACTTCAAACAACTGGCGCGGGATATTTTCCTTGAGCTTTTCGACAATGCGCCTGCCGCGAGATTGCGCCTTGTCCACATGCACGATAAACGACAGCGCGTCCACCACCTCGCCATTCAACAGCAAATCCAACTTGACTAACTTCGACGGCTCAAAGCCGCTGATTTCGTAGTCGAAGCTGGCGTAACCGCGAGTTTTAGACTTTAACAAGTCGAAAAAATCATACACAATTTCATTCAGCGGCAGTACAAAATGCAAATCCACCCGCTTTTCGTCGAGATATTTCATGTCTTTGAATACACCGCGCCGCTCAATGCTGATTTCCATTATCGCCCCGATATACTCGGACGGCGCAATTATGTGCGCCTCGGTCACAGGCTCAAAAGCCTGTGCGATTTCGCTCGGATTCGGATAATTCGCGGGGTTGTCAATGGTCAATTCCTCGCCATTAGTCATCTCAATTTTGTAGATAACCGACGGCGCAGTGGTAATCAAATCAAGGTTATACTCCCGCTCCAACCGCTCCTCAATTATCTCCATATGGAGCAACCCCAAAAAACCGCACCTGAACCCAAACCCCAACGCATTAGAAGTCTCCGGTTCAAAAATCAACGCCGCGTCATTCAAGCGCAGTTTTTCGAGCGCGTCTTTCAAGTCGTTATACTTCGCGCCGTCTGCGGGGTAGATTCCGCTGAACACCATAGGCAGTACGGGTCTGTAACCGGGCAAAGCCTCCGTAGCAGGGGTCTCCGCGCTCGTCACGGTATCGCCGACACCGATGTCGCTGATTGACTTTATAGCCGCGGCAATAAACCCGACCTCGCCCGCTCGAAGTTCTTTCGCTTGCACCAATCCCGTCGCGCCCATGTACCCAATTTCCACAATCTGAAACTCCGCGCCCGTCGCCATCATCTTAATTTTTTCGCCAACGCCGATTATCCCCTCTTTGACACGAATATAAATAATCACGCCCTTATACATATCATAATAGCTATCAAAAATCAACGCCTTGAACGGCTTTTCAACGTCCCCCTCAGGCGGCGGCACAAGCTTAATCACCTGCTCCAAAACCTCCCGCACATTAACCCCATTCTTAGCGGAGATACACGGCGCGTCCTGCGCGGGTATACCTATGACGTTCTCAATGTCGTCTTTGGCGGCTTGCGGGTCGGCGGCGGGCAGGTCGATTTTGTTGACAACAGGGACAAGTTCCAAGTCGGCCTCGACCGCAAGATAAGCGTTCGCAAGCGTCTGCGCCTCAATCCCCTGTGACGCATCGACAATCAAGACAGCCCCCTCGCAAGCATTGAGCGAACGGCTGACCTCATAGCTGAAATCAACATGCCCGGGGGTGTCGATTAGGTTTAAGATATAATCCGCGCCGTCTTCGCTTTTGTAATTCATGCGGACGGCGCGGGCTTTAATCGTGATGCCGCGTTCGCGCTCCAAGTCCATGTTGTCTAAGAGCTGTTCTGCCATATCGCGCTTGGCAACCGTTTGAGTAAGCTCCAACAGCCTATCGGCAAGTGTAGACTTACCATGGTCGATATGCGCGACAATGCAGAAGTTGCGGATATTCTCTGGATACTGCAATGTTTAATTTCCTTTTCTCATTTCTTGAATCTTGTCTCTCATTTCTTTGTAAGCAGGGATTAGCAGACCCTCGACATTTGCCGCATTGGCAATAATCGAATAGGCCTCCTCGACCGTTTCGGTTCGCGCTATGGCTTGCGCCAACAACGACAGCAGTACTTTCATATCGTAATCCATATTTTCACGCTCCCTTACAACGCCGATATCCCCACAATCTTCTCAACAAAGGCGACATCTTCCTGTTCCATAACCATTACGGCTTTCTTGATATTTTCTTGCAAGCCGCCAACGTCTATGTTGGCGTTCAACTTTTTGATTTCCAACAGCACACCAAGGTGATACTTGTGTCTTTCGCGGATTTCAATTGAATTTGCCATGATAAAACCTCCTTTAATTATAACGCCGATATCCCCACAATCTTCTCAACAAAGGCGACATCTTCCTGTTCCATAACCATTACGGCATTCTCGATTTCATCTTGCAAGCCGATAATGACCACTCCGACATTGCGCTTTTTAAGTTTCAGCAACACACCAAGGTGATACTTTTGTCTTTCGCGGATTACAATTGAATCGTCCATAATTTCACGCTCCTTAATTATAACGCAGTGGGTTTGACACAACGGGCGAACGGAGTTCGCCCCTACATACAGGGATTTTACGGCGTTTCGTGTACGCACATTGTAGGGTCGGGCTTCCATGCCCGACCGATAAATTACGGCGGTGTGTGCGGCGTTTTCTGTTGCCCAAAATTTTATTGTAGGGAACGGTTCATAACCGTTCCGTTGATAAAACCGCGCAAATCTGTGCGAAATATAAACTCGCAGAAACTTTGCGGAACGGTTACGAACCGTTCCCTACAAAACACCGCGCCGCGTTTCGGGGGATTTGTCGGCGACCGTAACCCCTAAACACTAACCCCCGCCCACTCAAACACCCCACGCCAAAACTCCTGCCAGTCGGTATTCTGCCAATCGTCAAAAGCGACATCAAAGAGGTCTTGGTAGTAGTAGTCGTCGAGTGCGGCCTCAATGGCGTAGAAAACCTCGGCTACATCAAAGCCGTATTCCGCCCAAGCACTGAGCCAGTCTTCCGCGTCAAACCAAGACACATCGTACTCCGCAATCATCTCAGCCCACGCGAACTCGCTCCAGTCGTCACCTATAACGACCTGCCACAAGCCCTTGAAAATTGCAAGCGAGGCGGCCTCGTAGTCGAAATTATTCCAATCATCGTAGTCCCAATCATCGCTATTGTAATAATCAAAATCAGCCAACTCGCCATACATTTCGGCAATGAACTGCGCCAATTCCTCGGTCGTCATGTTCTCAATGTCCACATTCGCCCATGTCTCGTATAAATCCTTGTAGTATTCAAGCTGGGCGTACAATTCGGATAGCAAGTCCTCAAAATTCCCTTCGTAATCGAGCCAATCGCCGTACATTGCGGCGAAAAAGTCCCGCCAATCCTCGTCGGTCATGTTTTCAAAGCCGATATTTGCCCAACTGCTGTTCAGGAAATCTTCGTAGGCGTTGCCGAAATGTCTCGTGTCAAAATCATACTCCGAATCCCAATCCTCAACAGTCCACTCGTCCTCAAAATCCCAATCCCACTCGTCCTCGTAATCCCAATCAGTCCCCCCGGAAAACGGCGACATGCCGCCAAGCCCGCCGAATCCCAAGCTATCAAACATCGCCTCAAGCGCGGCCCCCGCCTCCCCGAAAATCTCGCCAAGCCGTATTATATCCTCGTAATCAGTAACGCCAATCGAGTTTGCAGAATTAAGCGCAGGTCGGTCAATCGCCTTGCCCGTATTGACATTCACCACCAATTCAAAGCTCACCATGTCAATTCCAAGCACCGACAAACTACCCTCTGTAGTTTGAGTATTGCCCGAAATGGTTGAATTAATTATCGCGACAAGGCCAATATTTGCAATATTTAATTCCGCACTGCCCCCGAATAATCCGCTGTCGGTGAAAATTATATCGCTGTACTTCAAATTTGCGGTGTAATTGGTAAACGAGTTATCCGAGATAATTACTTTAATATCGCCCGACACTGCGCCGTTCCTCGCGGTCTCGCCTGTATCGCTGTAGGTAATCACAAAGTCCGAGCCGCCCGAGTGAAGCGGTTCACTCCGCAACTCAGCCGAACGCGCATGGCTGCTGCCCTTGACCCCTGTATCGGTGTAATTGAAAGTAACAGTCTCGCTGTACCCGAAAACGACCGCCTCAACCTCACATGCGTAATTCCTGCCGCTCCTTAAATTGGCATAGCTGAATTTAATCTCGTCATCAAAATTTATCACCCGCTTAACCACGTCCTTACCGCTGACATAGACTTCCATGGTGAAACTGACTTCGTCGTCAAAATCCTCATTTGCAAAGCTCTCGTCCACCTCGGCAATCAACTCGCGGATTTGCTCGGCGGCGGTCTTCTTCTCGACAAGATACCAATCGCTGTACCACTCGCCATAATTCTCGAGCGCGTCCTTGTGCATCTCGTCCATGCTGTCATAATACTCCTGCAAATATTCGTCAATCACCGACATAATATTAGCATTATCAAGCACCGCCAACAAGCCCTCCCGCACTAATTCCATGAGGAGAATCTCGGTAAAGTCCACAATATACATATCGGCGGTCTTGCTCAAATCGCCCGCTGTCACCGTCACGCCCTCGACTTTCGGGGCGTCCGCGGTTAATTCAAAGTACTTATCGGCGATTCGGTCAAGGGTTTTCTGCAATTGTTTTTGGTCGATTTTGTCGAACATTGCATAAGGATTACTCGCGACACTCGACATTGCCGACATTCCACCCATGTTGCCCATTAAATCATCAACACCGTCAATGGTTATGTAATACTCCGACAATTCCGGCAACTGCATGATTATCTGCTCGCCCAACTGCCATATCAAGAACGACAACGACACATCTGCACTGCTATTGCTAAGTCCCGCCGCAAGCTTGTTAAAATAATCGCCATTCTCAACAATCGCCTCAATTTCCAAGGTCAACGCGTCGATGTCCAAGCCGCCCATGCCGAAACTACCGAGGGTATCAAACAATCCACTCGCGGGCATAACGCTAAGTTTAATATCGGTCGAAGAATTGGCCACAACGCGGTCACTAAGACTACCAAGCTCACTCGACAACGCCGAAAACGCATTGCGCTCCGCCCGCTCATAAGACGAGCCGTTGTTCAAAAAGAACCACGTAACCCCCGCAATCGCCGCAGTCAGCAACGCCAGCACCGCCCCCAAAACCAAGAAAGGCAACGCGCTTTTTTTAGCCGATTCGCCACTTGCAGAAACAGCATAATCCCCAAACCCGCCGACACTGTCATTCCGCACAATCTCGGAATCTTCAGCAAACCCCGGCAACTGGCTATTCGGATACACAGGCACAGCCGAATTACCCTGCACTTGACCTTGAATCTCCGCAGAACCGCCCTGCATCTGACTTTGAAGACCCGCCGAATTGCCCTGCATCTGACTTTGAAGTCCCGCAGAACCGCCCTGCATTTGACTGTGAACTTGGTTCTGAATTTCCGCATGCGAAGCCTGCACAGCCTGCAAAAAATCCTCCTGCTTCCGCGTCACATCGCCGGTATTTTGGCGCGCCTGCTCGTCATTATTAATGCCATTAAAATTGTTGTCCATTATGTAAATCCTCCTTAAAGATTTGTTGGTGGTTTTTGAAATCGCTGTTATATAATTTATTATATCATGTTTTATTTGAGATTGCAAGTGTTTTTTTGATAAGATTTCCTGTGGTTGAAAATTTTCAGGTAGGGACGACCGCCCTCGGTCGTCCGTGAATTTTCGGCGTTGCCGCGGACATGCACGGTCGTGCGGGTTTGCGGCGGAGCACAGCTCCGCATAACGGGGGACGTTCATTTCTTTGCCCACGCAAAGAAACGAACCAAAGAAACGTGGCCCATGCGGGCAGCACGATACTCGCAGGGTGTCTTAACACGAAAACCCGCCGATACAGTCGTGCTTTGCCGAGAAAGGCGGGCGGTTTTTCGTATTGCGTACATCTCGGTGAAAGGTCGCGGAATTTTTGGTCGTGGTGATTTTTTCAATGTTCCCGATTAGAGGGCTTCGCGTTCATGTTGCCGTCTATGGGTGCATCTGTGTAGAGGCGAACTCCGTTCGCCCGTGGGTGTCACGCCCTGTATGTGGGACGACCGTGCGCGGTCGTCCCACATATGCGCGGCTCGTGCGCGAGCCGCCGGGCTTGCACCGCGCCATGTTTCGGGGGAATTTCCCGCGATTGCGTGGGTTTACGGACGCGCAATGCGCGCCCCTACATTCAACAACATTTCCCTGTGGTTGAAAAATTCCCACGTAGGGACGACCGCCCCGGTCGTCCGCAAATTTCCCGCCAATTGTCCATTATCAATTATCAATTGTCAATTGTTCGCGAAGCGAACGCAACCGCACTCTTAGCATCCCCCCCATAAAAATCCGCCCCAATCTTCGCCGCATAATCCGCCGTCAGCACCGCCCCGCCCACCATAACCTTACAACCATCGCCAAGCTCGGCCTTCAACAGCCGCGTCGTCTCCTCCATAGCGGGCAGCGTCGGCGTCATCAACGCACTCAGCCCCACCAACCGCACATTCTGCCGCCGCGCCTCCGCAAGAATCACCTCCGGCGGCACGTCCCGCCCAAGGTCAATCACCCGAAAACCATAGCTCTCAAGCAAGGTTTTGACAATATTTTTGCCGATGTCGTGAATATCGCCCTTGACCGTCGCGAGAATAATTTTCCGGTCGTCTTGAATTTCCGTCTGCGAAAAAGTTTCCTTCACGACCTCAAAACACGCCGAAGCCGTTTCCGCCGTCAGCATCAATTGAGGTAAGAAAACGTTACCTTTTTCAAAATCCGCACCCGTTTTGTCAAGAGCCGGGATTAACTTGGTGTTAATTATGTCAAGCCCCGCCAATCCGCTTGCAATCAGCGTTTTCGTAATTTCCACCGCTTCGGTCTTCAAGCCGTTTTGTATTGCATACTCCAGAGTAATTTCGGCAGTTTGCGCGTTAATTTGTACAGATTCAGCGGATTTTGCCGTGCGTATAAAGCACGCCGCGTTCACATCAGAACCGCTCAGTAAATCAAAGGCACGCACGGTATCCATCATGTCCCTATCGGCGGGATTCAGAATCGGCATATCCAAGCCGTTTTGCAGTGCCAAAGCCAAAAAAGTCCTGTTAATAATCCCGCGTTCGGGCAGACCAAACGAGACGTTTGATACCCCCAAAACGGTTTTCAGCCCCAGCCTTTCCTTGACCATTGCAACCGCTTTCAGTGTTGTTTTCGCGCTCCCCTGCTCCGCCCCCGCAGTCAAGGTAAGGCAGTCGATGAAAACGTCCTCACGCCTTATGCCATGGGCAATTGCACGGTTCAGAATTTTCTCCGCAAGTGCAAAACGCCCCTCGGCCGTATCGGGTATACCCGACTTATCAAGCGTCAGCCCGACCACCGCCGCGCCATATTTTTTGACAAGCGGCAAAACCGATTTAAGGCTTTCCTCGTCACCGTTTACCGAGTTGACAATCGCCTTGCCGCAGACGACCCGCAAGGCGGCTTCGAGGGCCGCGGGGTTCGCGGTGTCAATCTGCAACGGCGCGCCCGTAACGGCCTGAACGGCCTTGACAGCCCGCGGAAGTATTGCCACCTCGTCAACCCCCACCGCCCCGACATTGACGTCAAGTATCGCCGCCCCCGCATTAATCTGCAGGGCCGCCTGCCGCTGAATATAACTCATATCGTTGTCCAAAAGTGCCTGTTTCATCAGCTTTTTGCCCGTTGGATTTATCCGCTCGCCGATTATTTTCACACCCGGTAAACCCAAATCAACCGAAATTGTACTACCGCAAACAACCGTTGAAGCCGCTTTAATTCTACTTATTTCTGCATTCTGCATTCTCATTTCTGCATTATCACGCAGTTTGCGAATAAATTCCGGCGTAGTCCCACAGCACCCGCCCAAAATCTTCACGCCCATCTCCGCAAACCCCGCCATTTCCGCCGCAAACTCGTCCGCCGAAAGCGGAAATTCACCGGTCTCAGGGTCGGGCAAACCCGCATTAGGCTTGAGCATAACGGGAAAGTCGGTGCAATCGAGCAACTCCCGCACCAACCCGCGCAACTCCACAGGCCCAAGCGAGCAATTGACCCCCAAAACGTCGCTATCCCGACAAAGCAGCCCCTCCAAACCCGCCGCCATGCAGCTAATCGGCGTGCCTGTGAAAGACCTGCCGTGCTTTTCAAACGTCATGCTGCAAATCACGGGCAAATTCGTGTTTTCTTTGACCGCCAAAACCGCCGCCTTAGTCTCGTACAAGTCGCTCATAGTCTCGATTATCACCAAATCCGCGCCATGTTTTTCGCCCGCCGTCACGATTTCTTTGTAGACCTCGTAAGCCTCCTCAAATTTCAGCAACCCCGACGGTTCCAACAGCCTCCCCGTAGTCGTAACGTCCAACGCAACCAACGCCGGAGTCCCACACAGAGCGGCTTTAGCAATCCCCAAAGCCTGTGCAATCTCCCCCTCAACGTCCCGCACATTAAAACGGTTAATGCTGAACGTATTCGCGCAGACAAAATCCGCGCCCGCCTCGGCGTAAGATTTCATTACTTTTTTTACTAATTCCGGCGCGGAAAAATTCAGCAAATGCGGCGACTCGACCTTCTCTTTCGACAATCGCCGCAGTTCGGTACCCTGCGCGCCGTCGGCGAATATAATTTTTTTGGTGCGTAGTAATTCTTTGAATTTCATGGGTTTGCTCCTTTATTAAATGTTTCCGGTTTTTTAACGGCGGAGCTACGCTCCGCATAACGGCGTGGCGTTGCCACGCAATCGGTGCGGCTCCGCCGCACAAACAACGCGGCTTCGCCGCGCATTGCGCGGAGCTGCGCTCCGCAACGGGGGCTGTCACTTTTGCTTGTGCAAAAGTAACCAAAACACAGTCGCTCACGCGCCGCGACCGGCTACATTGCACGCTGGCCGGTCGAGACCGTCCGGCGTACAATGGTGCTAATCAACAGGCGTATTGCCTACGGTTAGGTTTGCGCGGATTACCTGTGCATATGAGGTTGTGGGAGTGCAGGGGTCGTGGTATTCTGAGTGGGCTTCGCGTTCATGTTCCCGTCTACGAGGACATCTGTGTAGGGGCGAACTCCGTTCGCCCGTGGTTGTCGCACGCCTTGTTTGCGGGACGACCGTGCGCGGTCGTCCGCATATGCGCGGCTCCGCCGCCCGGCTTACGCCGCGCCACGTTTCGGGGAATTTTACGGTTGATGATATTTTTGTAGGGGCGCGCATTGCGCGTCCGTGGGTCTTCGGCGGTCGTGGGTCTTCGGCGGTCGTGTGTAGATATATGGGCGCAGAAAATATTGTAGCGTTGTAACCTATTCAGTCGGAAATCCGTCGCGGAGCGACACCACAATTATTCATTATTCACTATTCATTATTAATTATCCCAACCACCGCCGTCACCGACTTCCCCGGAATCAAAACCCCCGAATCCGTCGCAAACAACCCAATCGCCTTCCCCGCATTCAGCAATTTCAAAATATCATGCTGTGCCGCCAAGGGAAAATCGCCGTAGCCGGGGCTAAATCTTGTGGTTAATTCGCCATGTTTTGCGGCGAGTTCGGCCTGCACTTGGTCGCACAACTGTTCGGCAAAATCGCTTGCAAAGCGGTCAAGAATCACCGCCCCCGCCATATCGGATACCTCCGCGCTCCTAATCAGCTCATCGACTTGCAGTCCCAGTGTCACAGCAAAAACCAGCACTTGCTTGCAACCTTTCAAGTGAGCATTTATATCCGCGCCCTGCAAAAACACTGCGCCAATTTCGCACTGCGCCGTAACATACCGCGGCGTAACTTTCTCCGACAACAGCCGCTTGTACTTGTCGATATTTAAGTTGTTGTTAATGTTGATGACCCCCGCTCCTTTTTAGGTGGTATTAGCCGGTCGCAAAACTCGCCGTTTAGCGGACGGGCAATGCCCGCCCCTGCAATATGTAGACGAACCACAAAACCAAATCGCCATATGTAGGGGCGCAGCATTACTTCGCAAGCGATGCGCGTCCGTGAGTTTCGCAATCGTCTAAAGTAGTGTCATAATTTATTGTAGGGACGCGATATATCGCGTCCGAAAAAACAGTACGGTTGCAGGTTCTCACGGACGCCATGTATGGCGTCCCTACGTCCGACAACAGCCGCTTGTACTTGTCGATGTTTAAGTTATTATTGATGACGAATCCCGCTCCTTTTTATCAAACTCCCTCAAATACCCCCGACTTTTCAACAACGCCACATAAAAAATCAAAAACGCAATCGAAAACGCCGACATAGTAAAGAAGTACAAAAATATATACCGCTCGTCGCTATCATACACCCAAAACGCAGCCAACCCCCAAAACAACAGCCCAATAGTGTTCAGCACCGCGTTTACCCTCAAAGCCGTCGGGTAAGATACCCTGCTGTATGCACGAACATAAGCCCAAAAAAGCCCGATGCTTGCAACCATAAGAACAAGGACGGCAACGCTTGCAATATTCTCGGAGGGGATAAAAATTTCTCGGGCGTACAAAAACACAAGCACCGTAAAAATCACCGCAACCGCCGCATAAATCGCAGTAGCCACACGAATAATACGGCTCGGCATAATTAAAAACGCCAACACCGTAAGAATTGCCGCATTCACCAACGGCTTCCATAAGATACCCGTTACAGTTCGGAGTACAACGGAAGCGGCAAGAGCGTGCATAAATTCAGGCAAAGCCCAATAAACCACCGTAGTTATTAACGAGAGCGGAATATTCGTGCTGAAAATTATGCCGAAAATAATAAAAAATTCGGGCTTAATACACCTAAGTTTCTTCACGACACACCCCCCTATCAAACTCCCTCAAATACCTCCGACTAACCAACAACGCCACATAAAAAATCAAAAACGCAATCGTATACGCCGACATAGCAAAGAAATACAAGAACGCATAATACTGGTCGTCTACCGAAAACGTATTAATCCCCCAAAACAACAGCCCTACAGTGTTCAGAAAAGCATTTACTTTTAGAATCGTCGGGTAAGACACCCTGCTGTACCCAAGCACATATGCCCAAAAAAGCAGAATTGTCGAAATAAAAAGCACAAAAACAACAGCACTCACAAATTTTTCAGAAGGGCTAAAAATTTCTCGGTTAACTAAAAACACAAACACCGAAAACCCCACCGCAGTCGCCCCATAAATCGCAGTAGCCACACGAATAATACGGCTCGGAATAATTAAAAAAGCCAGTATTGCGAGAATAATCGCGTTCAGCAACGGATTCCACATGGTGGTTACCGAAACAAAAAAGAACGGAATTTGTATGTTAAGAACCAACCCGATTATCATAAAAACTTCGGGTTTAATTCGCTTAATCTTGCTCACAACAACGACCTCACACTCTCCATAATCTTCCGCGCAACTGCGGGCTTATTCATGGTGTAGAGGTGGATTCCGCTGACCCCGCTGCCGATTAAATCCACAATCTGGTCAATCGCATACGCCACCCCCGCGTCCGCCAAAGCCTCCGGCTTATTCTCAAACCGAGCGAAAGTTTTGGTAAACTTTGCGGGCAGGCTTGCCCCCGACAAAATTATCATGCGCTCAAATTGCCGCTTATTTGTCACAGGCATAATCCCGGCAGATACAGGTATGTTAATATCTGCGAGGCGGAGCATTTCGCGGAAGTCGTAGAATTTTTGGTTGTCGAAAAACATCTGCGAAATCAGCACTTCTGCCCCCGCCTCAACTTTCTTCTTCAAGTTTTTAATGTCACTAATCAAGTCCGCAGATTCGGGGTGTCCCTCAGGGCAACACGCGCCCATTACCGCGAAATTCGGGCTTTTTTCCTTGATGAATTTCACTAAATCACAAGCGTAACTGAAATCATTCACAGCGGGCGTATCGGCGTTGCGGTCGCCACGCAGTGCAAGTATATTCTCAATATTATGCTCGGACAATTGAGCGAGAATTGCCGCAATATCGGCCCCGCTCGAATTAAGACAAGTAAGATGCGCCGCCGTCTCGATTTTCAAATTATTCTTGACATAAGAAGCCAACTCAATCGTAGAATCCCCCGAATTGCCCGTCCCCCCCGCACTATAAGTCACGCTGATGAACGCAGGTTCAAGCCCCGCCATTTCACCAAGCGAGTTATAAACCGACTCAATCGGGCTGTCAATTTTCGGCGGGAAGACCTCGAAGGAGAGGATTGTTTTGTTTTTTTGGAATAGGGTTGAAATTTTCATGGTTTTTTGGCCTTTCTGTTGTTTTGGGTTTTCCACGTTCCTGTGGATTTTTGCGGGCGAACACAGTTCGCCCCTACGTTGTGCAATATTTTCCTGTGGTTGAAAATTTTTACTGTAGGGGCGCACATTGCGCGCCCGTGGGTTTTACGGCGTTTCCGTGGGGTGCGGGCGCGCACTGCGCGCCCCTACATTTTTATGGTTGTGCGTAATTTTATTTAATTTCCCTGTTGCCTGTATTGTTTTTCAGTGTAGGGGCGAACTGTGTTCGCCCGTATTTTTTTGCCCGCCGTGTATTTCCTATCAGTTAAAAATCCCCGCACCTGTTGACATTCACAAATAAAAATGTTAAGATGTGATTAAATAAATTAAAACGAGGATAACATTATGATTAAACTCCCACCCTTTTTCTCAGATAATTTGGTTTTCCAACGCGACGTTGACATCAAGATTTTCGGGTTGGCCGAACCCACAACCGCCGTCACCATCAGTTTCTGCGGCAAGGAATACACCGCGACCTCCGACGACGGCGGCAACTGGCTCTGCAATTTGGGCAGATTCCCCGCCAATTCAACCCCCGCCGACATGCAAATCGCTTCGGGCGGTGAGACTTGTGCAATTCACAACATACTAATCGGCGACGTCTGGCTCTGCACGGGCCAGTCGAACATGGAGCTTTGCCTGAACCGAACCGCCCACAATTACCCCGACGAAATGACGGCGAGCAACCCGCTGATACGCCAACTGAAAGTCCCGCAAGTCTACGACTTCAACGGAGCAATTCCCCCCGAAAACATGCAAAGTTGCGCTTGGGAGACTTTCACCCCCGACACCGCCCCGAATTTCACGGCGGCAGGGTATTTCTTCGCGAAGTATCTCACCGCGAAATACAAAATCCCGGTCGGGCTGATTGCAAGCGCGGTCGGCGGTACGCCCGTTGCCGCTTGGATGGACCGCGATATGCTGAAAAATTTCCCCGACGATTTGGCAGAGGCCGACACCTGCAAAGACACTGAATTAATACAAAAAACCCTGCAAGACTACGAAATTTACACCGCCGATTATCACAAGCAACTCGCCGCCGCCGACCTCGGCTTAAAGGAAAGGTGGGCGGGTGCAGATTACGATGATTCGTCCGGTGAGTGGGAGACAATCCCGCTCTGCAAGCCCGTTCAGGGCGGTGCGGGCGCAATTTGGTACAGGAAAACTATCGACATTCCCGAAACGCTTTGGGGTAAGTCGGCGATAATCTTCCTCGGCACTTGTATCGACATGGACGAGGTGTACATAAACGGCGAAAAGCTCGGCGCGACTTACTATCGCTACCCCCCACGCGAGTACAACTTCACGCTCCCGAGCGATAAACTTACTATTGCAATAAGATTACTATGTTTCGGCGACACAGGCGGGGGTTTTACACCCGGCAAAAACTACTTCATCGCCACCAATCAAAGCACCATAAACATAGGCGGCGACTGGAAACGCCGCCGTGGTGCAGTTTACGAGCCGCAAAAACCGCAGACCTTTTTCCAATACAAACCAACAGGCTTATTCAACGGCATGATTATGCCACTCGCGGATTACGCAATTCGGGGCGTAATCTGGTATCAAGGCGAGTCTGACGCGGGCAACCCCGCCCGCTACGCCGAAAAACTCACCGCGATGATTGAAGGCTGGCGAAAATTGCGTAACTGTGCAGATTTGCCCTTCATACAAACCCAACTAACCCACTGGGACGGCGGCCCAAACTGGGACGATTTGCGCGAACAACAAAAACTCTGCCTAACCCTCCCAAACACAGGCTTAGCCTTAGCCTACGACCTCGGCGAACATAATGACCTCCACCCCCTAAACAAGCGCGACATAGGCGAACGCCTCGCCCGAATAGCAATGCGGGTGGCTTATGGGGAGGATTTGCCGCCGAACGCGTTTGAGATGTATTGACGGACAATTGACAATTGATAATGGACAATGGACAATTGTGCAAAAATTTTTCTGTTGTTTGTATGTTTTTTCAACGTAGGGGCGAACTGTGTTCGCCCGTGTGTGGCAAACGCCTTGTTCGCCGTATTTTCTGCCGTTAAAAATTTTATTGTAGGGACGACCGCCCCGATTATTCGGGGCAACCCTCAGGTCGTCCGAAAATCCCCACGACCGCCGAAAACCCACGGGCGAACACAGTTCGCCCCTACGTTCAATAATGTTTTTATACGGTTGAAAATTTTTCTGTAGGGCAGGGGCTCTGCTCCTGCCGTCTGCAATCTGCGGGGGGCGGTGGGAGTCTGCAATTCGCGGGGGACGGCGGGAGCAGAGCCCCCGCCCTACACAAACATAAAAATTTATTTCTTCTTAGAAAAAACCCTCCCAAAAACCCCCTTCTTCTTCCCCTTCTTAACCCTACCCTTTTTAGTCTCATCAATCTTAACAAACTCCCCTGTATCGACATTCAAATGCGAGACGTCTCGGTAGAAATTGCTGTCGGTGGGCAGCTCTTTTTTTGCCAACGCATTAGACACCCGCGTTTTGAATATCGCGTAGACGAACGAGAAAATCGGTATACCGATTAGCAACCCGATAAACCCAAACATGCGCCCGCCCACAACGATTGCAAAAATGACCCAAAAGCTCGACAAACCCGTACTGTCCCCCAGAATTTTCGGGCCGAGCCAGTTGCCGTCGAACTGTTGCAAGATGAACGCTATTATGAGAAAGTACACGCATTTCATCGGGTCTTCAATCAGAATCAGCGGCGCACAGACCGCCGCGCCGATAAACGGCCCAAAGAACGGTACTACGTTTGACACGCCGACAATCACGCTGATTAGCACCGTGAAAGGCATGTCGAAAATCGTGAAGATTACGAACGCCAACGCCCCGATAATCGCCGAATCGAGCAGTTTCCCGGTGATAAACCCGCCGAATTTCCTGTGAATATCCCGCGCATTATTAATCACAAGGTTCGCCGTGTTAGCTTTCAGCAAGCCATACAAAGTCTTCTTGCTCTGTGCCGCGAAAAGCTCTTTATCATACAGCAGATACACGCTGATAATCAAACCGAGCAATATATTCATGAGCGCGCTAATCGTATTCCAAATGCCGCTCGTGACACTGCCGACAATGTTCGTCATCTGCGGCATGACCTCGGTCTCGAGCCACTGTGTAGTCTTCGCGGGCAGGTTTTGCACAAAGTCGTAGACCGCCGCCTGCCAGTCTTCCGGCAACAGCTCCAAAAACCCCAAGTCCCAGCTTTGAATCCGCGCAATATAAATCGGCGTATTGTTAATCAGCGTAGTGATTGACGACAACACTTCGGGGAGTACCGCACTCACAATCCCAATCAAGACCGCCCCCGCCGCAATCACCGTCATCAGCACTCCGAGAACACGCGAGATTTTTATAATCCGCAGATTACTTTTGGCGGCTTGTTCAGCCGTTTTGGTTACAGATTTAGCGGCGTTTTTGGCAACACGTTTCTTGTCCAACTTAAAGAACAGCGCACGGAACCATTTCTTCTCAAAATAATTCATCACAGGCGCAAGAATATACGCGAACACAAACCCGTAAATAACCGGCGTGAACAGGCGCAGACCTCTGCTTGCGGTCCGCAGAACGCCGCTGATGTCGGTCAAGAAGGTATAAAAAAGCATACTCCCCGCAATCACGCAAAAAGCCGTAACGCCCCAGTATAGGTATTTTTTGTCCCACTTGTAATTCATGTTTTTGATACCTTTCTGTTTTAATGTTGTTTGTAAATTTTATTGTAGGGACGACCGCCCTCGGTCGTCCGACATTTCCTGTTCATGATGTTTTCAAACGGACGACCGGGGGCGGTCGTCCCTACATAACACCGCGGCATGTTTCGGGGGATTGCGGGCGGGTGCCTTTCATGTCATTTTGTAGGGTCGGGCTTCCATGCCCGACCGTCTAAATTACGATGTCGTTCGCGGGCGGGCATGGAAACCCGCCCCTACATCAGCGGTTCGTTAATTTTTAACAGCCCCCGCAAAATACGATGCGCCAACGCCAATCGCGAACGCCACCGTCCCCATTACCAACGACAAATCAAAATAAATCTCATTAACAATCATCATAAATATCACATAAAACGACCCGACCACCAACCCAGCGATTACGCAATAGACGCCCTTGCGGTATTTCGCGAGTAGATACCTTATCGCCCTCGCCCCCAACACCAACCCCGCAATTACGCCGATTCCCGCAGGAACAAGCACTGCGAAATTCAGCCCGCCGAAACTCGCCGCCTCCGCAATCGTCTGATACGCGCCGAGCATTACCAACACAAACGCCCCCGAAATCCCCGGGATAATCATCGCCGCCGCCGCCGCAAACCCGCACACAAACAGCCACAGCGGATTGGTAATAGCGACTGCGGTGTCGTCAACCATGCTATCCTGTGCAAAAATCATCAAAACCACAGCCGCCAACGCCGCCACTCCCAACAACACATGGTAAGCCTTCAACTGCCTTTCCCGAACACTCGGCAATTCCTTTGAAATAACAGAAAAACTCCCCGCAATCAGCCCCATAAAGAACATACAAGTCGGCACGGCATGATTCTCCAACAGCCACGCCATAACCGAAAACAGCCCGAAAATCCCGACCACCACGCCAATCCCAAACGGGAACAAAAATCCCAAATTGCGCCGTATAAACTTAAAATCCAACGCAAACGCCGCACAGACCTTGTCGTAACAACCCAGCACCACCATCATGGTACTGCCCGAAAACCCCGGTATGACAATTGCCATGCCGAAGATTGCGCCGTATATGAAATTTTGTAGGTGGTTTAATATTTTCATGATTGTGTGTTTTTTCAATGTAGGGGCGCGCATTGCGCGTCCGTGGGTATGCACGCCCCGATTGCCGTTTTCCTGTTGTGAAAATGTTTTGGTGGCATTTTAATGCAGGGAACGGTTCTTAACCGTTCCGTCCTATAAATCGCCGAGACATGCGGAACGGTTACGAACCGTTCCCTACAAAACATCGCGCCATGTTTCGTGGGTTTTCGGCGGTTGTGAGGGGGGGTGCGGGCGAACACAGTTCGCCCCTACGTTGTGCAATATTCTTATGGTGTTGAAAATTTTTTCTGTAGGGGTGCGTAAATTTTTCTGTTGTTTGTATTCTTTTTCAATGTAGGGGCGAACTGTGTTCGCCCGTGGGTTTTCGCCGCGTTTCAGATTAA
>WRMK01000032.1 GCA_009777155.1 Oscillospiraceae bacterium | reverse complement strand
TATCCTGCTGTAACTTTTCAAACGCAATCCAGTTTACATCCCGCGCCGTGAGCCGATTTGTGAATAACTCGGCATTGCCGCCGACCACAACGCGATTGCTCCCCGCATTCTTCCCGATTACATAAAGCGGCTCGGGCGAGACCAAGCCTAAACCCTTGCGCTGACCGACCGTGTACTTGATAATGCCGCCGTGAACCCCGAGGATTCGCCCGTCTTTGTCGGTAATTTCGCCGCTTTCGGGCGTGAACCCGCTGTGTCGCGTAATGAACCCGGCGTAATCGCCGTCCGGCACAAAGCAGATGTCCTGACTGTCGGGCTTGTTAGAATTTGTCAAGCCGTGAGCCTCTGCAATCTCGCGCACTCGGAGTTTATCAAGACTGCCGAGCGGGAAAATCACCCGCCGCAACTGCGATTGTGACAAGCTGTACAGCACGTAGCTCTGGTCTTTGCGGGACTGCGCCTTTTTCAGCAGATACCGCCCACTGCCCTTATCAAACTCGACCCGCGCATAATGCCCCGTCGCCATTAATTCGCAGTCCAAAGTGTCCACGGCCCAGTCCAAAAACTCGCCGAACTTTATATATTTATTGCAGACAACACAAGGATTCGGGGTCTCGCCGTTTATATAAGACTCCGCGAAACTCCGCATCACACCCGCCTTAAAGCTCTCCCGCAAGTCACAAACGTAATGCGGGACTTTCAAGGTCTCGGCGATTTTCCGTGCTTCTGAAATCGCAGAATTCGCGGAATCGGATTCGGATTCGGAATCACCAAACAGCCGCATAGTCGCACCACACAAGTCGTATTTCTCCCTCAACAGAACCACCGCAACCGAGCTGTCAACCCCGCCGCTCATGGCGAGCATTAATTTTTTCATCTTCAATCTTTCCCCTTATATTTGTAATTAAACCGCTTAAAAAACCTGCTATTTTGCGGGCGAACACAGTTCGCCCCTACGATGTTCAGATATACTATGTAGAAAAACCCGGCGTAGGGGCGAACTGCGTTCGCCCGTGGATTTCGCAATTGATTTTCGTAATTACCTTATTTTACCATAAATTAATTCACAAATCAAGATATATCGCTTGCAAATGCCTGTCCGTTGTGATATAATTAATATAGGTGGCTGTAAAACCCATAACATACAGCAAAATTTTTGCGAGTTATAGGGGGCAGTCGGGGCAGAGGGGGGTAGTAGGGGTACGGCGGGCGCAAATAACCGCCAGCTCGCCACACAAACCGTTCAGACTCCACTCTCTCGATTGCGACCTTACAAGTTCACGACTTAATAGGTTTGCTGTCTATTGCAAGTTTTCCCTCGCCTATGGGTTTGTGCTTCTTAAAAAGTCTTGAGGGGGAGAAAGTTAAACTTTATCAAGCGTAGAACGCGGGCGTGCGGTTATTTGCGCCCGCCGTACCCCTACTACCCCCCTCTGCCCCCCTCCAAGTCCATGAAACCCTCTTTCCCTACAAAAGGAGTTGATATTTTGGCGTTCTTCGGTTTTTTTGATTACGCAAGCTCAGGTGCGGGTGTCGCGAAAGACGCGCCCGTCAAGCGGCCTTTCTTTAAGTTTTGGGAGCTTTTTGCGCGGAAATTCTGGAAGTTTTTCCAAGTGAACCTGATTTACTTCCTGTTCTGCCTGCCGATTGTCACAATCGGCCCCGCAACAGTCGCCATGACGCAAATCATGCGGAAGTTCACCCTTGAACAGCCGATATTTATTTTCGATGAATTTTTGGACTCGTTCAAGAAAAATTTCAAGCAAGGGCTGATAATCGGCCTGTTTGATATAGTTTTCGTCGTCGCGCTTACATTTTCGCTCTTGTATTACTTCTACCAAATGGGCGAGGATTCAAGCCTTATGAACATCGCAATGACCTCGATTACCCTCGCGACCGGCGGCTTTATCATAATGATGCACTTCTACATCTTCCCGCAAATCGCCGCGCTGAAATTAACCATGAACCAAATTATCAAGAACTCGTTTTTCTTGGCCGTTTTGGGCATAAAAAGCAACGTCGTTACTCTGTTAGTACTGCTCGCCTTTCTCGTCGGTATGCTCATGACTTTCACTATTTCGGTGCTGTTTCTGCCGCTTATACCCATGGCGTGGATTAGTTTTGTCTCGGTTTTTAATTCCTACCCGGTAATTCAAAAATATATCATCAACCCCTACTACGAGAAACGCGGTGAGAAGAACCCCGAAATCCCCGACTATTCCGCGGACGGCGATACCGACGACGAAGACGACCGACCGCTGTTCGAGGACTTCGGCGGGCGTGAGGCGGCATTCAAAGCCGACAAGTCTAAGTCAAAATCCCAGCATCAATCGCCGCAAAGTAAACCCAAAATCAAAGGTAAAGTAATAAAATAGCCCCCCCTTGAAAGGAAATGTAATGAAGATTGACTTGCACTGTCATACCACGCTGTCGGACGGTTCGCTCGGTATTGAGGAGATTATCTCGTTGGCAAAGCGCAGTTCGCTCGACTGCATTGCCATAACCGACCACGACTGTTTGGCTTCACTGTCGCGTTCGCACGTCTTGGGTCAGCGTTACGGCGTAAAGGTAATCCCGGCTGTCGAGTTCTCCGCGTATGACGGCAAACGCAACACAAAAGCCCATATAATCTGCTACCTGCCGAGAAAACCCGACCGTCTCGAGGGGCTTTGCATCCGCACTTCCGAGGCACGGAAAGTCCGCGGCAAGGCAATGGCGATGAAAGTTGTTGAAAAATATGATATTTTGTTCGACCACGTCCTAAAGCACGCATCGGGGAGCAAGGCGATTTACAAGTGCCACATAATGCACGCCCTCATGGATTACGGCTATACTACCCAGATGTACGGCGACCTGTACAAGGAGATTTTTCAAGCGGCAGACGGGCTTTGCGCCGCGGAAGTATCCCGTGAGGCTGACGAGTACCCGGAGGTTCGGTTCGTGTTGCAGTTGATTCACTCAGCCGGCGGCGTTGCGGTTTTGGCGCACCCAAAGGTCTACAATAACTTGGAGTTGTTGGAAGAATTGGCGCAAAACGGCGACATTGAGGGGGTCGAGGTCTGGCATCAAAGTGCAAGCCCCGAATACGAGAAGACCCTGCTCGAGATTGCTGGCAAGCACAAACTCATAACCACGGGCGGCTCGGACTTTCACGGGATTTACAACCACTCGCCGAAGCCGCTCGGCTCCAGCACCACCCCGCCCGCATCCCTCGCCGCCATTCAAAGCTTTGTACATAAAAAGTCGGTGTCGGTGTAAAATAATGCAGAATGCAGAATGCAAAATGCAGAAATAATTAGAATTACACGCTTATTTCCGTCGGAAAACAACTTCTAAACAAAATAATTTCTGCATTCTGCATTATTATTTCTGCATTAATTTGAAGGGAGAATGAAAATGCAAACTTACGAATACAAACCCAAAAACGTCTGTGCGGGGAAAATCACCTTCGCGATTGACAACGACGTGATTACCAACGTGAAGTTTCACGGCGGTTGCGGCGGCTTCTCAATAGGTGCCGCCAACCTGCTCGAGGGCATGAACCCCAAAGACGCCATCAAACGCCTTGAAAGCGTGACTTGCGGCAACCGGGGGACGTCCTGCCCGGCGCAATTCGCGTTGGCTGTGCGGGAGGCTATTGGAGAGTAATGAGACAACTTGGTTGGAAACTTTTGATTATTGCGGCTTTTTCGATTGCAATTACCGCTTGCAATAAAACCGATGTTGCGATTCCCCCTGTCCCCGAAACTCTCGAAATCGCCGAATTTGAAGATTTGCACGAAATCGCCGCAAGTGAGCCTGAAACTCCCGCAATTACCCCCGACCCCGAACCGCCCGAAGAACCCGAAAAATCCCCTTATGACATGTGGGACTTGTCGGCGATTGAGCTTTTGGGGTATTACATCGACGAGAATAATCTCTACATCGACAAAGAAAACTTGGTCGAGTTAGAGTATTTCGACCTGTTCAGGGAGTATTTTTTCGGCACTTGGGACGGTTGGAAAGACGATTTGCCGCTTATTTTAGACGACTCCGAGAAAATCAATATCGGGCTCGGCTGGAACGAAGGCCCTTATCTTGTCGGCGAAAACGTGTTGGTGTTTTTCAACGGCGGTACTGCGGAGCAGACGGCTTTTTGGATTGACATGCGAACCCCCGACACCATGTATTTTGACACGGTGTATGGGACTTCGCTTTTCGCAAGGCCGCAACCCAACAAAACCTACACGACGAAATTTCTCACAAAGACCGACGCGCCGATTAACCAACCCGAAAACGGCTTCATAAGCCGACTTCGTGAGCGGGAATTTGCGCGGGATTACATCGACATAACTTTCTGGGAATACGAGCGTGAGGGACTGTACCGAACCGCGCACCGCGAAGACTTCTGGACCTACTCGCCGATGTACCTAATCTCGCAGACCGACGACGAGTTTGTGTTCAAAACCAAACTGAGCGACCTCCACGTCTTCGACCCGCAATTCGAGCCTTTTGATGTGGTTATTACGGTGGAGAGGGTTGACGGGGAGTGGGTGCGGAGGATTGAGGTTGCGTAAATAAAACACGGTAGGGTGAAAGTTTGAAAATAATTACATGAAGGCGTGTCCCTATGCCCGGTAATTCGCGGAATTACGCAATTTTCATTGAGATTTGTGCAGGCGTGGGCGGCATGGTATTGAAATTATGAAAAACATAAAGCGCGTAATAATTTTCACGACAATAGTAATGCTCGCCCTGTCGCTGACCCTCACTGTGTCGGCTAATTCCGCGCCGCCTGCGCCCCTGCTGTTTTTTTCCTTCTCGAACCTTCCCGGCGGGATTGTTTATGCGGATTTACTAATTAAAATCAACCCCGACGACCCAAAATACACGCCTTTGAACACTCAAAACCTTGAATATTATAATTTCTCGGCAGAATCAGACATAGTTCTTTACAATCAAGACGATTTCAGAAGTTTCACTTTTCATTACAAAGACTCCGCGTCTTCAATTGAAATCGGCGGAGACCACGGATACGGCAGGCGCGGAAGTGTCATTTTCGGCTATAACAGGGAGTTCGGTGAGTTTTTCAATCAATTTGAAGACTTGATGAAGAATTATCGCGAGGTGAAACTCGCCTTTCTCGACCATGAGGGCGCGATTGTCTCGATTTCAAATGCGTTTTTACTCCCAAAAGAAACAAAGTTTTTGAATTTCCAAAATCATCTCACTTACGACTATTTAACTGGTAAAGTTGTGCCGTTGCGGTCGGTGAACCCGTGGTTTGTAATGTTCAGCATTTTTATTACCGGCTTTTTTGTCGGTCTGTCTATCGGAGTAGAAGTGCTGACCGCGGTTTTGTTCCGCTTCAAAAGCGGCAAAAAACTCGAATTTATCGCTCTTGTGAACTTCGGTACTCAACTGATTATGCGATTTTTCTACATACTTTTGCCCTTGCCGCACATCTTGTCTATAATCCTGCTCGAAATCCTTGTCTACTCATCGGAATTTTACATCTACCGCAAAAGCAAAACAATGGCTGACGAAAAAACTGTAAAGCTATTAATATATACTATAGTCGCGAACACGCTAAGTCTCGTGGCAGCCATATTTTTAAGAGGGCTGACGGCTTGGCATCAGGCTTTTTAGAAACAAACACGCCGTTCAGGTTCACTGAACGGCGTTAAACTATTTTTACCTACTACTCACCCTTACTCGCCTTCTTCTTCTCAATATCAGCCAACGCCTCTTTCCGCGACAAGCCGATTTTTCCGTTTGTCGGGTCGATTTTGATAATCTTCACGATAATCATATCGCCGACGTCGCAAATATCCTCGACCTTTTCGACCCTGCGGTTTTCAAGCTCGGAGATATGCACCATGCCCTCTTTGCCGGGTGCAAATTCTACGAACGCGCCGAATCCGGTCACGCGCACGACTTTACCTTTGTAAATCGCGCCCATTTCGGGTTCTGCGACGATTGCGTCAATCATGTCTATGCAGGCTTTCGATTTTTCCATGTCAATGCCGCATACAAAGACGTTTCCGTCCTCGTCAACGTCGATTTTGACATCAAAGTCAGCGCAAAGTTTTTGTATAACCTTGCCGCCCGTGCCGATAATTTCGCGGATTTTGTCAACAGGAACTTTGGTGTTAAGCATCTTCGGCGCGTACTTATTGACGGTCTCGCGCGGTGTCGGAATGGCTTTGAGCATGACTTCATCGAGTATATAAATCCTTGCTTTGTGTGTAGTTTCTATTGCTTCTTTGATAATTTCGGGGGTAAGCCCGTCGATTTTCAGGTCCATCTGAATAGCGGTGATGCCTTTGTGTGTACCGCCGACTTTGAAGTCCATGTCGCCGAAAAAGTCTTCAACGCCTTGAATGTCGATGAAGGTTTTCCAGTTGTCGCCCTCGGTAATTAAACCGCAGGAAATGCCCGCTACAGGCGACTTTATGGGTACACCCGCGTCCATTAACGACAGTGTAGAACCGCAAATCGCGCCCTGCGAAGTCGAGCCGTTTGACGAGAGAATTTCCGACACGAGCCGAATTGCATACGGAAAGTCCTCAACAGCAGGTATAACCGGCTCTAATGCGCGTTCAGCGAGTGCGCCATGCCCGATTTCGCGGCGGCCCGGGCCTCTGCTGGTCTTGGCTTCGCCCACCGAGTAACCGGGGAAATTATAATGGTGCATGTAGCGTTTTTTGTCCTCGTCGTCAAGCCCGTCAATCCGCTGAGAGTCGCTGATTGGCCCGAGCGTGGTAATTGTCAAGACTTGTGTCTGCCCTCTTGTGAACAGCCCCGAACCGTGAACCCGCGGAAGTATATCAACCTCGGAAGCAAGCGGACGGATTTCGTCCATTCTTCTGCCGTCAACACGCTTGTCCGCAAGCAACCACGCGCGAACGACCTTCTTTTGCAACTTGTAAATGCACTCGTCTACCATGCCTTTTTTGGCGGGGTAATCCTCGCCGAATTTCTCGAGCATTGCGGCGTGAATTTCGTCTTTCACAGGCTGCAAACGCGCTTCACGGACGTTTTTATCGTTAGTGTCAAGCGCGAATTTAACCTTGTCTTCCGCCAATGCGCGTATCTCCTCAAACAACTCCGCATCGACTTCCATTGATGGGAAGTCGAACTTTTGCTTGCCGACTTGTGCGACTATATCATTAATAAAAGGTATGATTGTGGAGACAATTTCGCTGTGTCCGAGGTCGATTGCTTTGAGCATAACGTCGTCGGGGACTTCGTTCGCGCCCGCCTCAATCATCACGACTTTCTTTGCACTCGATGCAATCGTAAGGTTCAGGTCGGACTTTGCGCGTTGCTCCGCACTTGGCATTAACACGATTTCGCCATTAACCAAGCCCACGGAAATCCCGCCGAGCGGCCCCGCCCAAGGTATATCCGAAATCGACAGCGCGACCGACGCGCCAATCATGCCCATGATTTCGGGCGAACAATCGGGGTCAACCGCCATAACGGTCATCACGAGCGCGACATCGTTCCGCATATCTTTCGGGAACAGCGGGCGCACAGGGCGGTCCACCACGCGCGAGGTCAGCACTGCCTTTTCGCTCGGTCTGCCCTCTCTTTTCAGGAATCCGCCGGGGATTTTCCCGACAGAGTAAAGCCTTTCTTCAAAGTCAACCGACAGCGGGAAAAAGTCGATGCCGTCACGCGGCTTTTCGCTTGCTGTGACGTTTACCATGACGACCGTCTCGCCGTAACGCACCCAGCACGAGCCGTTAGCAAGCTCGCAGGTCTTCCCCGTTTCAACAGTCAATTCGCGCCCTGCGAATGTGGTTTTGAATACTTTGTGATTCTCGAACATTTTTTGTAATTCCTTTCATTTGTGCATCTCAATGTAGGGACGACCGCCCTCGGTCGTCCGGGGCAACCCTCAGGTCGTCCGTTTAATGCCGTTTGTGCGGACGACCGAGGGCGGTCGTCCCTACTGCATTGTTAAAAGGGCGGAAATATCCGCCCTAAAAGCCGCTGATTATTTACGAATACCAAGCTTCGCAATTGTCGCTCTGTACCGCTCGATGTCCTTTTTCATGAGGTAATTGAGCAGATTGCGCCTGTGCCCTACCATCTTCAACAGCCCGCGCCGTGAGTGGTGGTCTTTTTTGTGGAGCTTCAAATGCTCGGTCAAGTCGTTGATTCTCCTTGTGAGGATTGCGATTTGCACTTCGGGCGAGCCTGTGTCGCTGTCGTGGGTGCGGTTCGCCTCGATTACCGCGTCTTTTTCGTGTTTGAGTAACATGGTTACACTCCTTATTATTATTTCCCGAATCATAGCAAGGGGCAGATGAGTGAATACACCGCCAAGCCAAGAAGTGGGTAGTTAGTTGCGCCTTTTTTCGCACAACAGTAATATTATAGCATAAATTTTCCTGCTTGTCAAGGTTTTTTACCCTATTTTTCTTTTTTGCCGCCTTTTTTGGGTGAGCGATGCACGCGGCTGGCCGTACTCGACCTGTGGTGCCTCCCCGCCCTCCACGCTTGCAGTGGTGATTATGACCTTGCTGACGGTCTCGTCACTCGGCGAGGTGAACATGATTTCGGCGAGGATTCCCTCCATGACGGAGCGCAATCCGCGCGCGCCGGTTTTGCGCTCAAGGCTCTTTTCTGCAATCTTGAGCAACGCGCCCTCCTCGACTTCGAGGTCGATATTGTCAAGCTCGAAAAGGTACTTATACTGCTTGACAAGGGCGTTTTTCGGCTCTGAAAGTATTTTCACGAGCGAGTCGGCATCGAGCTCGTCAAGCACCGCCACAACCGGCAATCTCCCCACGAGTTCGGGGATTAAGCCGTACTTAACCAAGTCATCGGGGACGACGTTGTGCATGATACCGGCACTTTCCTTTTCCTTTTGCGACTTGACCTCCGCGCCGAATCCCATTGCGGACGAGTGGATTCTTTTGGCGATATTTTTTTCAATCCCGTCGAACGCGCCGCCGCAGATGAACAGTATGTTTTTGGTGTCAATCTGGATAAATTCCTGATGGGGGTGTTTGCGGCCGCCTTGCGGGGGTACGTTCGAGACTGTACCCTCGATAATTTTTAACAAAGCCTGCTGAACCCCTTCACCGCTGACGTCGCGAGTAATCGAGGTGTTCTCGGAGCGACGGGAGACCTTGTCGATTTCATCAATGTAGATAATGCCGCGTTCAGCCGCCTCGATGTCATAATCGGCGGCTTGAATAAGTCGGAGCAGCACGTTTTCAACGTCTTCCCCGACATAGCCCGCCTGTGTCAAGGTGGTCGCGTCGGCGATTGCAAACGGCACACGAAGCACCCGCGCCAAGGTTTGAGCAAGCATGGTTTTGCCCACGCCGGTAGGCCCCATCAAAAGCACGTTGCTTTTCTGAAGCTCGACGCCGCTGTCCTCGCCGGTCTTTTTCACACCGTACATAGTCCGCTTGTAGTGGTTGTAAACCGACACGCAGAGGGTTCTTTTCGCCGCCTCCTGCCCGATAATATAGCTGTCAAGAATCTTCTTGATTTCGGTCGGCGCGGCTAATTGAAACGGCTCATCGTCGCTGACTTTGCGCGACGGAGGCGGCGGCATCAGCGGAAAGTCCGGCTCAATGTCGCCCTCGTCAAGCAGCATGTTGTAGGATGTGATTACGCAATCGTCGCATATGCACCCGCTTGCACCGAAAAGCATACGTAAAACTTGGTTTTCTGTTTTACCGCAGAAACTGCATCTTAGCATAAGTTTGTTCCCTTTGTTTATTATTTTTTAAGCCGATACCGCCCTTAGTTTGATGTTCCTGTCAATTTCAAAGTTCAAATCAACTTCGCCGGTGTAGCCGATTTCGCAGAGTAAATCCGGCACTGCCGCCCTCACGCGCTCGATTAGAACGTCAAGCGAACCCGATTCTAAGGTCAAGCCGAATCTCTCGTCCATCGACTTCGAGTACCAAAAGCGTTCGTCCTCGCTCCAAATTAATTTGATAGTGGATTTCATGCGAACCCTCCTGTTATTCAACCGAAACTATCCGCGCCCAAAGCCCGTCGCTCGCCAAGCCGCCACCCAAAGACAAAACTATATCGGTCAGCGTGACACTAACTTTCACAGCCGAGCCGTCGGTGGGTATCGCCCGCAAATCAACGCCGTTATACTCATCATCGTGAATATCCCCGAGCCTGAAAGCCATTGCATCCGAATACTCGAAAAAGTCCCCTTGCCAAAACATAAACGGCGCGTCGCTACGCGGATTTGTCGTGAACGACAACCCCGAATCGGGGTCGGGGAAGAAGAAAATGCTCCCGACAGGAACGTACATTTCCTCCTCTCGTGCCGAAACAACGTAGCCTGTGAGGGTAATTTCGCCGTCAAATTCAAGGTGACTCCAAACGGCCATGCCGCCGACATCACTCGGTGCCAAAACAGTAACGCGGGCGTTTTTCACCGTCAAGCCGTTAATGACATCGCCGTCTGATACTACTCTGATACTGTTGGTGTTTAGGGGCAGGTCGGCTGTAACCTCGAACGCCTCAATGTCAAACAGTTCGGGGTTGTCAACGCTGTTCACGCCCGCACCCGACGACTGCTTTATGAGCGCGACCCCATCCCAAGCCGCCGCATACCGCACGCCGCTTTGACTTCTTTCAAAAGCCTCCTCGGCCGTTATGTCTTCTTCTTGGCTCAAACCTGCGAGTTGGTCGCCGTTGGGCAAGATAAAGCGAGACGCTTCTTCAAAGTCAAATCTCACGCCGTAAACGTCAACTACATAGCCCTCAAGTTCGGGGTCTATGGGGTTTACGGGGTTTTCGGGGCCCTCGGAATCTTCGAGGTCTCGGCGGCTCCTGCGGTCTTCGGAGTTTTCGCCGTTGTCACCATTGTCACCATTGTCACCGTTGTCGCCACTGTCGATAACTACATCGGGTGTGCGCTCCGGCGCGGTGTCGCCCGAATCGCCGGAATCACCGGAAGTATCGCCGCACGCAGTCAGCAGTAACGCCGATACGAGTGTTAGAATAAGTGCTGTTTTGAATTTTTTCATGGGGGTTCTCCTTTTGACATTTGAAGTTACTGTTGGGGTTTTAACATTTCGATTATGGATTCTATAATCTTGTTGGTTTTCGTGTTGTCTATTCTACAGATAGTGTATTGAATTATATTTTTGTCGGCGGTGAAAATTTTATTCGGGCGAACAATGCTCTCGACTGCCAATTGTTTATCGGCGAAATCGCCTTCTTCGATAGGGATTGAATACTTATCCTTTTTCAAGTTGCTTGTTATTTGACACAGGATAATATCATCGCCGCTTAAATCTGCAATCACAAGCGCAGGGCGGCGTTTTGCACCCGAAAGGTCTGAAAAAGGAAAGTTAATAACTACAACGTCACCTTTCACAAATTTGCCCATGCTCGGTCCTCCTCGGGCGTATTCCAGTCCTTGGCTAACGATTCTTCGGATAGTAGCATAGTTTCCGGGATACTTTTTAATTTTTTCAGTTTGAGATACCCGACAAAGTCCATTATCTCTTGAATGTATTCAGACGGCAGGGTTTCTATTTCGTTTATGAGTTGATTTATGGCTGCCATAAATGTTTCCTCCCGTTAATTATCCAAACATCAAAAATTTTACCTACTTCTTCGCCTCCATAACCTTATCAATAATCCCATAAGCCAACGCTTCCTCCGCTGTCATGAAATTATCGCGCTCGGTATCGCGGCGGATTATGTCAATCGGCTGGCCGGTCTTTTCCGACAAAATCGTATTCATTCTGTCCTTTATGAACAGCAGGCGTTTTGTGTGAATCTCAATATCCGTGACCTGCCCCTTGTAACCGGCGGACGGCTGGTGTATCATGATTTCGCTGTTAGGCAGGGCGTACCGCTTGCCTTTCGTGCCCGCCGCAAGCAAGAACGCGCCCATTGATGCCGCAAGCCCGAGGCAAATCGTTGACACCTCGCACTTGATATACTGCATAGTGTCAAAAATCGCCATGCCGTCAGTGATTGAGCCGCCGGGGCTGTTTATATAAAGGAAGATGTCCTTGTCGGGGTCTTGCCCCTCGAGGAACAGCAACTGCGCCACTGTGAGACTCGCCGTCGTCGGGTTCACTTCCTCGTGCAACATGACGATTCTGTCGTTCAAGAGCCGCGAGTAAATATCATACGCCCGCTCTCCCCTGCCCGTCTGCTCAATTACAGTCGGGACTAATGCCATATAAGGATTGACTATCATGCGTTTGCTCCTTTAACCTTTTTTGAATTTTCTTTAACTAATTCCAACGCCTTCTCGGCTTTCAAGTCCCGCTTTAAGGATTCTTCATCAATCAAAACCCGTACCTTATCTGCGTCCATCTTGTAAAACTCCGACAACTTTTCATACTCGGCGGCGACCTTTTCTTCCTCGACCTCCAAATTCTCAAGCTCGGATATTCTCTCAAGTGCAAGCCGCATTTTCACCTGCTTTTCGGCAATCTCGCGGAACATTTCCCTGAATTGCTCAATCGTCTGATTGGCGTACTGCATGTACATCTGCACGCTCATTCCCTGCTGTTGCTTGTTCTTAATTTCCCAGTCGCGAATTAGGTCGTCAATGCGATTCTCAAACATAATCGGGGGTATATCCGCCTCGACCAATTCCACGATTTTCTCGGACAATATATTCTCGCCGTCCTCCTCGCTTTGGGCTTTGGCCGCTTCTTCAAGTTTTGTCCTGATTTCGGCTTTTAATTCATCGAGGGTGTCGTATTCACTGACGTCTTTTGCAAACTCGTCGTCAATTTCCACCATTTCTCTGCCTTTTATGCTGTTAATCTTGCACTTGAACAGTGCGGGTTTGCCCGCCAAATCGGGGGCTTGATAGTCTTCGGGGAAGGTGACGTTGACATCAAAATCCTCGCCGATATTCTTACCGCAAATCTGTTCTTCAAACCCGGGTATGAACCTGCCGCTCCCGAGTTCAAGCGAGAAGTTCTTTGCCTCGCCGCCTTGGAACGCAACATCGTCACAGAAGCCTTTGAAGTCGAAGACAACCGTGTCGTTCATTTGTGCGGGGCGGTCGTCAACGTCGAGAATCCGCGCACCGCGGAGTTGCATCTCCTTGAGCCGACCCATTATATCATCTTCGGTAACTTCCTTGATGTTCTCCTCTATTTCAAGCCCTAAGTAGCCCTTTATGCTGACCTCCGGTTTGATTGTAAACTCGGCCTTGAACAGCACGCCCTCGTCCTTATCAACAGACAGCACCTCAATATCGGGGACGTCAACCACGTCTAATTTAAGCTCGTCAATGACGTCTGCGATTGCTTTTTGGTACATGCCGTTAACTGCGTCCTCGAAAAACACGCTCTCGCCGTACTGCCGCTCAATCATTTTGCGGGTCGCCTTGCCTTTTCTGAAGCCCGGCACCATGATACCGTTCTTTTTCCTGTGGTAGGCCGCTTCGACCGCCTTTTCAAAAGTCTCGCCGTCCACCTTAAATTCGGCGGTTACGGTGTTCTGCGCCTTTTCATGTTTTATTATCTCCATTTTTCGTTACCATGCCGCCCACGCTCGACAAAATCCAATGACTTTGTGCGTAATTCCGCGAATTACAGGGCATAGGGGCAACCTTTCTTAAATATTTTAAGATTTAATTCCCAAATTTTGCAATTACTTTTTCAATTATACCACAATTTTCTTGTCACGTCAAATTATTTTTTGCTAATTTATTTTCACAGGTGTAAACCCGACATAATCAGCGGAAATCAGCGCGAATTCTACCCCGTAATGCTCACCGAGCAAGGCCTTAGTATGCGCCGAACCGTGCAAATGCCCGTAGTAACAGCGTTTGATGCGGTGCTTTTGCAGGACGTCTATGAGGTGGTAATTCGCGAAGTCGCCGTAAGCAGGCGGGTAATGCAGGAATACGCAGATTTCGCCCGTGTTTGAGGGGTTCAACGCCTTTGAATGTTCGTCGGATACTTCAAAGCGGCGGGTTAGAGCCTTTGCAGACTCAATCGACCTTTCAAGGCGGGCGGGTTCGCGCTTTTGTATCTTTTCGCAGTGGGATTCGTCACTCTCGTGTACCCAACCGCGTGTCCCCGCAACGGCGATTTCGCCAATTAAAAATGCGTTGTTGTGCAGAAAGCTTATATTTTGTAGTTTGTTGTCGGTTAAGAAACTGTTCACTTTCGAGAGGGTCGCCCACCAAAAGTCGTGGTTGCCTTTGAGTATAATCTTCTTACCGTGCAATTCGCGGTCGATGAAGTCCAAGTCGGGTAGGGAATCTTCAAGGCTTGCCGCCCACGAAATGTCCCCTGCAATTACCACCGTATCATCAGCCGTGACCCTGCTGTTCCAGTTGGCGAGTAGGCGTTCGGTGTGGTTTTCCCAACCTTTGAATATGCACATGGGCTTGTCTTTGCCCAACGACAAGTGCAAGTCTGCAATCGCAAATAAACTCACTACAACGACCTAATTATCTCAATAACCGCCTTCTTCATCTCGCCCTTTTCCACCGAATCGCTGAACCGCACAGGCAAGCCTTGTGTTCTGAACAGCGGGTCGGGCATGCGGGTATTCGTGAGCCATTCAAGCTTTTGCGCCGTCATAAACTCATCCTGCTCCGGCTCCTTACCGAGTGAGCGATAGACAGCCCCGCAGAATTTGTACGGGTTCGCAGTCGAGACGATTATGGTTTTGCAGTCGTCGTTTGAAGCCGCCTTGTACTCGTCATAAATCTTGAACGCGACCGCCGTGTGCGGGTCGATTAGGTAGGCGTGCTTTTCAAAAACTGCCTTGATTGTCGCGGCAGTATCGCTTTCGTTGCACCAGCCGCCGTAAAAATCCCGCTCAATCTTAGCTTTGACACGCTCGTTGACCTCGTATCTACCCTGTGTCTTCAACGCCGCGAACCACTCTTGCAAAGAATTGCACTTCTCATCGGGGTTCGGCGAGAGGTGATATTGATAAATCAGCCGCTCCAAATTACTCGAAATAAGTATATCCATCGACGGCGAAACGGTGGTGTAAAACTCGCGTTGTCGGTCGTAAACGCCGGTCTTTATGAAGTCGGTCAGGACGTTGTTTGAGTTGGACGCGCAGATTAGCTTGTTGACCGGCAAGCCCATTTGTTTGGCGTAATACGCCGCTAAAATATTCCCGAAATTCCCGGTAGGTACGCAAATATTAACCTTCTCGCCGGTTTTAATCTCGCCCGACTCGAGCAAGGAGGCGTAAGCGGAAATATAGTAGACAATCTGCGGGGCGAGCCGCCCCCAGTTAATCGAATTCGCACTTGAAAACACCATGTTTTTCTTTTGCAATTCGGCGGCTAATTCACCATCGGTTCTGCCGCTCGTGAAGATTTCTTTGACACCGTTTTGGCAATCGTCAAAGTTGCCCTTGACCGCGCAGACACGGACGTTCGCGCCTTGCTGTGTGGTCATTTGGCGTTTCTGCATCTCGCTGACACCGTCTTCGGGGTAGAAGACGGTCACGCTCGTACCGGGTACGTCCTTGAAGCCCTCGAGTGCGGCCTTGCCCGTATCGCCCGACGTCGCGGTGAGGATTGCAATCCGCTTGCCTTGCACCGATGTGCATTTCTCCGCCGAAATGAGCATCAAATACGGCAGTAACTGCAACGCCATGTCTTTGAAGGCGCAGGTCGGCCCGTGGAAAAGCTCCAATACGAAACAATCGGCGGAAAGTTTCTTGATTTGAGTAACATCGGGGACTGAGAAATTCCTGCCGTATGCGGATTTCACCGCGCTTTGAATCTCTGTGTCGCTAAAGTCGCCCAAGAACTTTTGAAGAATCGTAAAAGCCCGCTCGTGGTACTGCATTTTACCGAGGGATTCAATTTCAGCAGTGGTAATTTCAGGGAGCTTTTCGGGCACGAACAAGCCGCCGTCTTCCGAGAGACCTTGAATAATCGCCTCGGAAGCAGTGACTTTAATATCGGCATTTCGAGTACTTGTATATAACATATTTCCCCCTTGTCCACCCACACTATCGAATTAGTGAAAGTGTCGTTTTCCCCGATTTTGTAGATAAAATTTCAAAGTTTTCCCTAATTAATCTCCTCAATCCTCGCCTCAAGGCGCAGACCTGTGTTGGACTTGTAGTTTACGGTCAAGTCGGTTAGTTTCAGTTGCACATGTTTCATTGAGCCGTCGGCCGGGATTAGTGCAACGAGGTCGCTGCTGTAGTCGTCGCTGTTGAGCGTGCCGAGGCGGATTCGCGGTATGTCGGTGTAGACGAAGAAGTCGCCGAACCACTGAAACTCGTCGTCAAGCGGCATGTTGAAAAGGTTGATTGAGAATGGCAGAACCTCGGCAAAGTCGGGGTCGGGGTAGAAGAAGATGTCGCCCGGTTGGATATAAAAGGCGTCTTCGCTGACCGCCGCACCAAGATACCCCCCAAGGGTGGTGTACCCGTCAAATTCAAGGTATGTGTGGAACAAAAAGTCCCCCCAGCCCGATGGCGAGAATCGCGTGTAACCGAAGTCCACGAGGGTGACGGTCAAGCCGTTCAGCTCATCGCCGACCTTGATTTTCACGGGCGCATTGGTATTTTCGGGCAACTCGACACTCACTTCATAGGTCTCTTTGTCCACGAAATCGGGGTTGTCGATTGAGTTAAAACCCACGCCCATTGACGGCTGAAAGACCGCGTAATCCCACGTCGCGTTGTAATATTCGTTGTTGTTGTGCTTTTGGAGGGCGGTCTCGGGGGTCAAATCGCCGCCGTCTTCACCGAAAACATCGTCCAAATAAGCCGCCTCGGCAAGGTCAAACTTCACGCCCTCGACGTCAACCACGAAATCCCCTGCAAGGTTCGGGTCTACCTCGTCGCCGTCGAAAATTTCGGGCGTTTCGGGAGTTTCGGGTTCACTTGCGGGTGTTTCGGGATTGTCGGTTGCTTGCGGTGTGGTACTGCCGCCGCCGTTTGCGGTGTCGTCACTGCACGCCGATAAGGTAATCAGCATTGCGGTAATTAAAATACATGCGATAATTTTTGTTTTCATTTTTTCCCCATTGTCCTTCCTGCACAAAAGCGCATTTGAAAGTTTCGTTTTCCCCGATTAGTGCCGGGTCTTTCAAAGTAATGTTCCTTATAATTTTTTGCGGTCGGGCATGATTTTCATGCCCGACGGGGCATTGGAAGCCCGCCCCTACATGACCTACGTGAATAAAAATCTGCCGCCTGTCGCGTCGAACGCGTCTTGAAAGTGATTAATTTCAACCACATCGGGGTTGATGCTATCGGTCAAAACCACCTCGATTATGTCAAAGCCGATTAACTTTTCGGTGGGATTTTGCAGTAGATAATACTCGGCGGTCTTGATAATTTTCGCCTTCTTTTTGGAGTCCACCGAGTCACACGGTCTGCCCATTCCGAACAGAACCCGCGCCTTGACCTCGACAAACGCCACCCGCTCGGTGTCCTCGGCGATAATGTCAATCTCGCCTGTTCGGGCTTTGTAGTTGTGGAAATTCCGTGCGGTTATATTATAGCCCTTATTTGCAAGGTATAAACACGCTTTGTCCTCGCCGAAGTTGCCTTTTTTCTGCTTTTCCGTTAATTTCGCCATAGTCCCTCTCGCACACCGCCGAAATGAAAAGCCTCGTTTCCCCCGATTTGCATCGGGTCTTTCAAAGTTTTTTCATAAATTCCTCAAAAAACTTCTGCGATGGACGGGGCAAAGCCCGTGTTCTTTCAGCATTTCGTAGTGCAGTTTTGTGCCGTAGCCTTTGTGCTTTTCAAAGAGATACTGCGGGTATTTCACTGCGAGTTCGCGCATTTCCCTGTCGCGGGCAACCTTGGCTAAGATTGACGCCGCCGCGATTGACGCCGAGGTCGCGTCACCCTTGACAACAGCTTCTGCGCCAATTGCAAGGTCGGGGGTTTTGTTGCCGTCTATGAGTGCAAAGTCGGGCTTGGTATGTAGGCTTTCGACTGCCCGTTTCATGGCGAGCAGGGCGGCTTGCAGTATATTTATCGCCTCGATTTCCTCGACACTTGCGGTGCAAATTGCGTAGGAAATTGCATGTTGTGTAATTTTCTCAAAGAGACTGTCGCGCTTTTTCTCGGTGAGTTTCTTGGAGTCGTTCAAGCCGTCAAGTATCAGACCCTCGGGCAGAATCACCGCCGCCGCAAAAACCGCACCCGCCAAAGGCCCGCGCCCTGCCTCGTCCACGCCGCATATAACGCCGTAGTCGATTCGTTTTTGGTTGTCGAAGTCGTATAGGTTATTCATCTACTTATCCTTTTCCTCAAAGCCGGTACAAGGCGTGCCTGTCGAGTGAAATATCACGAGTGACGGCAGTTTCTCCGACTTAAACTCAAACAAATTGCATGCCTTGGGGTACTTAGGCTCCCATGTGACGGCAAAGTGCTTGCATTGAAAGCAGTTGATTTTAATTGGTTTGTTCATGTTTTGATTACTTTCATGGTTTTTCAAGTGAAACTTTCCCTAACTTCCCCCCGCGAAACTCGTCGAGAAGGGTGTTTGCGGCTCTCTCTATGTCGGGCTGACCGCCCGTAATCAGCATCTTTCTGCCGATTGCAATGCCCTCGAGTGTCACTGCATTATAGCGTTCTTGCAGTGCGTTCAATGCGCCCGGGCAATGTTCTTGCAGGAACAGAATCAGCTCATCGGCAAGTGTGACTATGTCCATGACCTCGTCTTTGACTGCGCCCGTGAACGCGAGTTTTTTTGCCGCCTCGGGGTCGTCAAATTTGTGCCACAGAATCCCCGGCGTGTCGAGCAATTCGATTTGCTTGTCAATCGTAACCCACTGTTTACCGCGGGTTATTCCCGGTTTATCGCCGACTTTGGTCTTGCGTGAATTTGCCATGCGGTTGATGAAAGACGACTTGCCGACGTTCGGTATACCCGCAACCATCACGCGCAAGGCTTGCCCCTTTATGCCTTTTGCAATGCGGCGTTCGAGAATTTCCGACAACTTTTTCTTCAACAGCGGCACGAAATAATTCACGCCCTTACCGCTCCTGCAATCGCAAATCAGCACCGCCGCGCCGCGCTCCTCGTAGTGCTTTTTCCACTGCGCCGTAATATCATTATTGGCATAATCGCTCTTGTTTAGTATAATTATTCGCGCTTTGCCGCCGATTAATTCGTCAAGAATGGGATTGCGGCTGGCTTCGGGGCAACGCGCATCCACCAACTCGGCGACCGCATCCACAAGCTTTATATCCGCTTCCATCATGCGGCGGGTTTTGGTCATGTGACCGGGATACCATTGTATATTCATTCTTCCCTCTGCATAAATCTAAATTCCCACAACCTTCAAAGGGGTCTGTAGGGGGGTGGGGGTCTATGTCTGCGCCACCTCAAAGAATCGCACGCCCGCGTTCTACGCTTGATAAAATCTAATCTTCTCGAGCCGAACCGTTAGTAAGTAGCACAAGCCTAATGCGAGTGCAGACTATTCAAATAGATAAAGCCTGTC
>WRMK01000031.1 GCA_009777155.1 Oscillospiraceae bacterium | reverse complement strand
TTGGGGGGGGGCCGCCCTCCCCCCCCCGCACGAAAAAAATTATAAATGGGGGGGTGGGGCAGGGACGCCCGACCCTACGGTTCGCCCGCAATTTCACACGACCGTCAAAAAACTCGAAACATCAACCGTAGGGACGACCGCCCCCCGGTCGTCCGATAATTATCCGAGACATGACGCGGTGTTATGTAGGGAACGGTTCGTAACCGTTCCGCATATTTCAACGACCCCATAACCGGAATGGTTCGTAACCGTTCCGAAAGTCCGTGCGATTATAGGTCGGAACGGTTAAGAACCGTTCCCTACAATCCCCCAAAAACCCTCTCCGCATTCCTATAAAAAACAAATTCTTTAACCTCATCCCCCAACCCCAACCCCTCAAGCAGCCCCAACTCCCCGTCGGCGTCCCACATGGGGTAGTCGGTGCCGAACATGACCCGCTCCTTGCCGAACAGCTCTATGAGGGCATTTGCGCGGTTGGGGGCGAGGGTGTAGAGCGAGCTGCTTGTATCGACATAAAAATTCTCGAAGCCGCCGAGACAATCGACGTCGCCCCACTCCGACCAGCCGCCGAAGTGCGCGCCAATCGCGGTCAGGCGTGGGAAAAGTTTTAGGATTTTTGCAAGACGGGCGGGGTTGGAAAAGCTGTATCGGGTGTCGCCTGTGTGGAACAAAATCGGCAAATTTTCCGACACAGCCGCCTCGTAAATCTTGAAAACAGCGGGGTCGTCAATCGCGAACCGCTGAAAGTCGGGGTGGATTTTAATCCCGCGCAGACCCGCCGCTTTTGTGCGGGTAATCTCGGCGGCAATTTCGGCCTCGCTCATGGCGGGGTGCAAGGCGCAAAGCCCGATGAATCTGCCATTGCTTTTGGCGGCACTATTGGCGATAAAGTCGTTGATAGTCGGCACTTGTGCGGGAATTGTCGCGACCGAGCAGATTACGCACGCCGAAACGCCCGCACGCTCGCAAATTTCAAGCAACTCCGCGGCCGTGCCGTTGTATTTGACCTTCATATCGTAAAAAGCCGAAATGCCGCCGGAAGCCTTTTCGGCGATTTTTTCGGGGTAGATGTGGGTGTGGGCGTCGATGATTTTCATGGTTTTTGTGTACCTTTTTAATTTCATGTGTAGGGACAACCGCCCTCGGTTGTCCGGTGAATACCCGAGCGCGGGGGTTATTGCGGACGACCGGGGGCGGTCGTCCCTACGATTTTTATGTTGTTGGTAATTTTTTTGGCATTTTAATGCAGGGAACGGTTCGTAACCGTTCCGCTATAAAGCCGTGCGGACTTTCGGAACGGTTAAGAACCGTTCCCTACATTAAAAATTATTAACTACAGGGAAGAACCGCAGTGCGTAGGGGCGAACTGTGTTCGCCCGTAATTCCGCACGGACGCCGTAATTCCGCACGAACGCCGTAAAACCCACGGGCGCGCAATGCGCGCCCCTACATAACACCGCGCCGCGTTTCCGTGGGCGTTATTGCGGACGACCGGGGGCGGTCGTCCCTACGCCAACACATAACTCGACCCCGCAATCCCCTCAATGACCCCGTCGATTTCGAGTTCCAACAGCAATTCCGACAGTTGGTCGGCGGGTAGGCCGCTTTCCTCGGCTAAGAAGTCTACGGTTTTCGCGCCGTCTTGCAATAGTTCTGCGAGTTTGAGCAGGTCGCCTGAGAGTGCGGATAGGTCGGCTTCGGGCGGCTTTTGTGGGATTATGTTGAAGGTTTTGATTTCGGGTTGGGATTCGGGTTTTGCGGTGGTTTGTGCAGTTTCAGTTTCGGAGTTGGCGGCAACTTGTGCAGTTTCAGTCTCGGCAGTTTCGGCAGTATCGGGGTCGGGCTTTTCGGCGGGTTCTGCCGCTGATTTTGTGGCGGTTAATTCCGCGGACTCGGTTATCGGGCGGATTAGATACTCGTTCAAAATATCGCTGTGGTCGAACACCGGAATCGCGCCATCCCTTATGTAGCCGATGACGCCGCGAAAACGCGGGTGGTAAATATCGGCGGGCGGCAGGCAGAACAGGTCGCGGTTTTGGTTTATAGCATGGTTTGCAGTGATGTGACACCCGCTCCGCTCGGCGGCTTCAATCAGCAGTACCCCACGCGACATGCCCGACATTATGCGATTGCGGAAATTGAAGTAGCCCTTCTCGCCACGGCTGAGTGGCAACAGCTCCGTCACCACCCCGCCACCCGAGGCGACAATTTCCTGCCGAAAGGGCGTCGAATACTTAGGATAATCGACCGCAAAGCCGCACGCCAAAACCCCAATAGTCCTGCCTCGAGCCTCAACCGCCGCCGTGTGCGCGGTCTTGTCAATGCCGACCGCCATGCCGCTGACGATGATTATCCCCGCCTTGGCAAGCCCGAAACAGAGCCGCTTTGTGACCTTGAAACTGTAATCGCAGGCCTCGCGAGTGCCGACGACCGCAAGGCAGAGTTCTTCCTTGGGCAGTTCACCGGATGTGAACAGCAGTATCGGCGGGTTGTAAATATTCTTGAGCGCAAGGGGGTAGGCGGGTTCTTCCAAAGTCACGACCCTGTAATTATGTTCTTCACACATCTGCAATATATCGCGGGATTTGTCGAGCGATGCGGTCTCAAGCGCGGCGGCCTCGGTCGGTTTTAAGAACCGCTGATTGCCCTCGCTCACGATTTCGTGATAGACCGCTTCCGCCGAACCGTAACGCCGCAAAAGCTGTACAGAGCGCGGGTTCGCCGCGCCCATTACTTGTAGGAGCCATAGGTAATATTCGGACATTGCAACCTCCTTTTGTGTAATGCAGAAATAATAATGCAGAATGCAGAAATTATTTTTAATGCAGAAATGATAATGCAGAATGCAGAAATAATTTAATTTTTAAGTCGTTTTCCGATGGAAATAAGCGTTGTAAATTCTTTTATTTCTGCATTCTGCATTCTGCATTTCTGCATTTTTGCAGTTCTGCATTTCTGCATTTCTGCATTAAAATAACTTGTCATTCTGCAAAAATATATCCATAATCCCTGTTATGTACTTTACCTCATTCGCTTGGTATTCGCGCAGGGAGTCGATTTCGCGGTGGGCTTTATTGCGGGAGCAGTGCTCTAAGAGATTGCGGGAGTTGTAGATGGCGATGTGGATTTGCCGCCCGCTGAAGTAGACAAACAGCTTGCCGCCGGACGCAGTTTCGGCCTCGGTGATTTGCTCCATGAAAAGCGGGGTGAGAATCAGAAAAGTCTCGTGGCCGTCTTTAGCCTCGATTTGAAACTGCTTGTTGAAGGCGATGCTCTCGGTCTCAATCGTGCTTTTGGGGAGTTTCGTGACCTTGACACTTCGGGTATTTTTAAGACTGCCGAAAAACCCGCCGCCGCTTTTTCCCTTTGAACGCAGGCGCAATTCGCCGCTGATTTTGGTTTTGTTTTCAGCCGGTTCGAGAATAATCCATTGACCTTTGAAACATTCATAAGTCGTCGTGGTCGAGTTGCCCTCGGTGTCGGTGGTCGTGACTGTTTCGGTTAGGTCGATGTCCGAGAACATGAAGTTCTGCCCTTTGTATTTGCCGCGGACTAAATCGCTGCCGCTGTAATCGCTCCAACCGCTGATAAGGCGGGAGTTGTAAACCAAATCATGCGGCACGGCCCTTTGCGGGGAGTATTCGTGCAGCTCGAAGGCGTCTTTCAGCACGCCCACGGTCACATTGTCGCTGACTAACTGTTTTAACTTCCACTCCTTGTTTTTGGCGACCGCCCATACGGCAACCGCGCCGATTATCGCCGCTATCCCCGAAATGAACATCAGGGTTACAAGTGCCTTGTAGGTCTGCTCGGGGTCGCCGAGCATGACTGCGCCGACACATAACAGGATGCCGACGATTGCTAAGGGAATTGTTAGCGTTTGCAGGGTTTTGATGGATTTTTTTAGGGTGGTGAATTGGTCTTGAAAATTGTTCATGGTTTTTAATACCATGCCGCCCACGCTTGCACAAATTTCAATGGAAACGGCGGCATGGGACATGCCTCTCTGTAAATTTTTTCAAATTTTATTCCAATATTGGTGGTAAATTTTTTGGTGGTGGGGTGTAGGGGCGCGCATTGCGCGCCCGTGAACATGCACGGTTGTGCGGGTTTTCAATGTAGGGACGACCGCCCTCGGTCGTCCGTGGGTATGCACGTTGTGCGGGTTTTCGGTGGTGTAGGGGGTGCGGGCGAACGCAGTTCGCCCCTACGTTGTATAATTCTTTTATGTGATTGAAAATTTTTGCTGTAGGGGCGGGTTTCCATGCCCGACCGTGGGTTTTCGGTGACTGCGTGGATTTTACGGTTGTTTGTGGGGGTTTTCAATGTAGGGGCGAACTGCGTTCGCCCGTGGATTTCTGCACAACCGCGGTATTTCCTGTTGTGAAAAAATTTTGATGTAGGGAACGGTTCTTAACCGTTCCGTTTATAACGCCGTGCAAATTCGTGCATAATTTATATGTTTGCGGAAACTTTGCGGAACGGTTACGAACCGTTCCCTACATAACACCGCGCCATGTTTCGGGGTTTTCGGCGGTTGGGTGGGTTTGCGGTTCGCGGTCGGGCATGGAAGCCCGACCCTACATAACACCGCGCCATGTTTCGGGGGATTACCGGACGACCGGGGGCGGTCGTCCCTACATTTATTCATGGTCTTTCTTCCGTATATCAGTCCGCTTAATCTTCCCGCTAATCGTCTTCGGCAGCTCGTTTGCGAATTCTATTATGCGGGGGTATTTGTAGGGGGCGGTATTATCTGTGACGTGTTTTTGCAGTTCTTTTACCAATTCGTCGCTGCCCTGCGCTCCCTTAACAAGCACTATTGTGGCTTTTACGACTTGTCCTCTTATGGGGTCGGGTGCGCCTGTTACTGCACATTCCATTACTAACGGGTGGGTAATCAGCACGCTTTCTATTTCAAACGGGCCTATGCGGTAGCCCGACGATTTTATAATATCGTCGTTCCTGCCGACATACCAGAAGTAGCCGTCTTCGTCTTTCCATGCGGTGTCACCTGTGTGATAAATGCCGTTGTTCCACACAGAAGAAGTGAGTTCTTCGTTGTTATGATAACCTTGGAAAAGGCCGTCGGGGGGCGTGTTTCCGCGGTCACAGCGCAGGATTATTTCGCCGACTTCGCCCGCGCCTACCGAGTTACCGTCCTCGTCGATTATGTCCACTTCATAGAGCGGCATCGGCTTGCCCATTGAACCCGGGCGCGGCTCGGTGCCGGGCAGGTTTGCAATGGTGATAACCGTTTCGGTCTGCCCGAAGCCCTCCATCATTTTATGCCCGGTGAATTCTAACCAGCGGTCGAAGACCTCGGGGTTCAACGCCTCGCCCGCAGTACAGCAGTATTCTAAAGCCGACAAGTCGTAGCTTTTGACGTCCTCTTGTATGAAAAAGCGGTACATCGTCGGGGGGGCGCAGAATGATGTGACCTTGTATTTTGAGATGACTTCGAGCATTTTCGCGGGGATAAATTTTTCGTAGTCGTAGACGAAAACCGCCGAGCCGTGGATAAACTGGCCGTACATTTTGCCCCACATCGCCTTTGCCCAACCGGTGTCCGCGACCGTCAAATGCACGCCGCCGTAACGGTTATTCAGCCACGCCGCCGTCTGAATATGCGCCAAGGAATAGCGGTGATTGTGTGTTACCATTTTGGGATAACCGGTTGTTCCCGAAGTGAAATACATCAGCATCATGTCGTCGGCCTTGACGTCCCTGCGCTCGAAAACGTCCGACTGCTTTTCAAGTTCGGCATCGAAATCAATCCAGCCGTCAATTGAATCCCCGCCTGTGATAAACTTATTTATTAACACATTGCCCAACTCAGAATCGGCGTCATTAATATTTTTCGCGACATTAGGTTCGCCGCCGATTGCAACTATATGCTTAATTTCCGCTTGCTCAAAGCGGTAGATATAATCCTTGGCGGTCAGCAGATGAGTAGCGGGGACGGCGACCGCGCCGATTTTTTCAAGGGCGTGCAAAACGAACCAAAAGCGGTAATTCCCCTTTAACACAAGCTTGACCCTATCGCCCGACTTAATCCCGCGTGATGCGAATAAATTCGCCGCTTTTGAGGAGTATCTCGACAAGTCGGAGAAGTTAAAAAACTTTTCATCATTTTCGGGAGCCGGCCCGACCCAAATCAGCGCGTTCAAATTCGGCTCCATCTCGCCGAATTTGTCGATTATATCATACGCGAAATTGAAGTTGTCGGGGCAGTTGATTTTGAAGCCGTTCAAAATGCCTTTCTCGTCGTGGGTTTCGTCTATGTATTTTTTGTAGTAGCCTTTTATCATGTTCATGTACCTCGTTTTTATTTTGTAGGGTCGGGCTTCCATGCCCGACCGTGGGTTTTTGGGGGTTTTCGTGTATTCGCGGGCGGGCATGGAAACCCGCCCCTACATCGGGAATTTTTATGTGGTTATAAAATTTTTCTGTAGGGGCGCGCATTGCGCGTCCGTAATTTTACGGCGTTTCGGTGTTTTTATGTTGTGGAAAATTTTTATTGTAGGGAACGGTTCTTAACCGTTCCGGTTTGTAGGTTTGCGGAAATCTGCGGAACGGTTACGAACCGTTCCCTACAAAACACCGCGCGATGTTTCGGGGGATTTGCGGGCGCGCCCTTGCAAATACGCCCCTACATTCGATGAATTATACCAAGATTGCCAAAAATTCACAATCAGCCCCGCCATAAGCCACCATGCCGTGCGGGTTGCTACTGTCGAAATAGGCGAGGTCGCCCGGTTCGAGGATTTCCTCGGCAGTGCCGATTACGAGTTTCAGTTTTCCCGAAATTATGAAGTTTAATTCTTGGCCGTCGTGTTTTGATAGGGTTACGGGGTTGTCCTTGTCGGCCTCGGAATAGGGCGCGAGGACGTATAGCGGCTCGGCTTTTTTGTGCTTGAATAAATGCGCCATGTGCTGGTATGTGAAGCCTGCCCGCCTGTCAATCGGCAGACCTTTGCCGCGCTTGACTACGCTGTATTTCTGCAAGCGGGGTTCCGCGCCGGTCAGCAGTTCAATCAGCTCAACGCCGAGGGCGTGGGCGCAGTCGTTGAGGAAGGATAGCGAGAAATCCTTTTCGCCGCTTTCGAGTGCGAGATACTCGGCAAGCGGGGTTTTGGTTTTTTCCGCCATAATTTCCGCGGAAATATCCAAATATTCGCGGGTGGCTTTGAGGCGTGCGGAGACGTCTTTGGTTTGGTAGTTCATGGGGTTCTCCTTTCGGTTAATGCAGAAATGATAATGCAGAATGCAGAAATGGGTGAGGGTTTTGATGTTGTGGAAATTTTTTGTAGGGACGACCGCCCTCGGTCGTCCGTGGGTTTTCGGCGTTGCCGTGGGTTTGCACGGCTGTGCGGGTTTTCGGCGTTGCCGTGGGTATGTACGGTCGTGCGGACTTTCGGCGGAGCACAGCTCCGCATAACGGGGGACGTTCATTTCTTTGCCCACGCAAAGAAACGAACCAAAGAAACGTGCGCCATGCGGCGGGCACGATACGAGCGGGTGTCCTAACACGAAAATCCGCCGATACAGTCGTGCTTTGCCGAGAAAGGTGGGCGTATTTTCGTATTGCGTATATCTGGGTGATGGGTTTGTGGGGTTTTTGGTTGTTTGGGTTTTTTCAATGTTTCCGAATTTTCGGTTGCCTGTAATATTTTTCAACGTAGGGGCGGGATTGCCACGGTTCGCCCGTTGGGTTCTCGCGGTTGCGCGGTATTTCCCGCCGTTCGTAAATTTTAATGACATTTTAATGTAGGGAACGGTTCTTAACCGTTCCGGTTTGTAGGTTTGCGGAAATCTGCGGAATGGTTATGAACCATTCCGATTTGTATGTCGCAGATACTTTGCGGAACGGTTAAGAACCGTTCCCTACAAAACACCGCGCGATGTTTCCGTGGGATTGCGGACGACCGGGGCGGTCGTCCCTACGGTTGATGAACCATGCCGCGTTTCGGTGGTATTTGACGGGCGGGATTGCCACGGTTCGCCCCTACATGCGACAATGTTTTTATGTGGTTGAAAATTTTTGCTGTAGGGCAGGGGCTCTGCTCCTGCCGTTTATAATTTGCGATTTTTTGACGGCAGGAGCAGAGCCCCTGCCCTACGTTTCGAGCGTAGAGAAATATTGTAGAGTTATAAATTATTCAATCGAAAAACCGTCCGCTACGCGGACACCACAATTGTCCATTGTCAATTGTCCATTACCTTTGCACGCGCCCCGACCCATCGCCCCCCATAAGCCTTTCGACTTCTTCGCGGCTTACGCGGTTGATGTCGCCTTGAATAGTATGTTTGAGGCAGCTTGCGGCTACGGCAAATTCGAGGGCGGTTTGGGGGGTTTGGCAATATGTTTTGAGGCCGCAGATTAGCCCTGCGCCGAACGAGTCGCCGCCGCCTACGCGGTCAACTATATCGGTGATTTCGTACTTTTTCGAGTGGTAAAAACCGCCGTCTCGGCTTGCAAGGCAGGCCGCCCAGTTGTTGATATTCGCGCTTTTGCTTTCCCTGAGCGTAATCGCCATGTATTTCAAATTCGGATAGGTATCCAAGACTTTTTGGCAGAGTTTTTTGTAGGTGTCAATGTCGAGTTCGCCGCTTGTGACATTGCTGTCGGCCTTGATGCCGAGCGACTTTTGGCAGTCTTCCTCGTTTGCAATGCCGACTGTAACATACTTGAATAACTCGCCCATTATTTCGGGCGCGGACTTGCCGTAATTCCAGAGTTTTGCGCGGAAATTGAGGTCGCAGGAGACGTTTAAGTCCATCTCAAAGGCGGTGCGGACGGCTTTGGTTGCGACTTCGGCGGCAGTTTCGCTCAATGCGGGGGTAATGCCTGTGATGTGGAACCAATCCGCGCCGGTAAAGACTTTGCGCCAGTCGAAATCACCCGGTGTCACCTTGGAAATCAGCGAATTTTCGCGGTCGTAGATTACGTTTGAGGCGCGCTGATTCGAGCCTGTTTCGAGAAAATATATGCCCATGCGGCCCTTTTTGCGTAGAATCGCGCTAACGTCTACGCCGAACCGCCGCAGTTCGCCGATACAGGCCGCGCCTATGTCGTTGTCGGGCAAGATACTGACGAATTTCGCGGGCAGTCCGAAATTGGCAAGGGACGCGGCTACGTTGCTTTCGCCGCCGCCGAAAGTCGCTTCGAGGGCGGGGGTTTGCAGAAGGCGTTCGTAATGCGGGGCTTTGAGCCGCAGCATAATTTCGCCGAATGTGACAATATTTAACATAAGTACCTCACTGACGTAATGTTTTTAGTCGATTTATTTTGCGGGCGATTAGAAATCGCCCCTACAATGTGTAGATATACTATGTAGAAAACCCTGTATGTAGGGGCGAACTGCGTTCGCCCGTTCGCGAAACAGCGGGGTTTGAAGTTGGTTATAAATTTTCTCGGCGGGGCGTGCGGTTGCGCTGTTGATTGCATCGGATAAATTGCGGAACTCACGGACGCGCAATGCGCGCCCCTACATATGGAGATATAGTTTTATGTTTCGTCTACATATTGTATGGGCGGGCATTGCCCGTCCGCAAAACAGCGGGGGCTGAAAGGCTTGTGTGTGCGGGCGGTGCAATGCACTGCGGTTCTTTGCGCCTGCCGCACCCCTGCCCGCCCCGCCGAGGGTAGTGCTACCATTATACCAAAAAATTCCGCACTTGTCAATATTTTTGCACAAAAAATCGGGCGATGTCGCGTGTATGTTTACAAACGTAGGGACGCCATATATGGCGTCCGTGAAAATGTGCAAACGGACGCGATATATCGCGTCCCTACATGAAAAAATTCGGGCGGGTTCTAAAACCCGCCCGAACACTAAACTTTAATGGGTATTCAAAATCAACGGCCGCACCACGTAACTCCGCAACGTCATGACGTTGCTGTTTCGGGTGTCGTCGGTAATCGTGAAGGTCAGCCTGTAGGCTTCCGAGCCGTCCGGAGTTGGTTCGGGGTTCCATGTGAACAGGACGCTTTTCGCCTTGAGGAACGACTTCGCTAATACGGGGACTCGCGGACTGGCAGGGCCGCCGCTCTGCCTGTAAAGCACGCTGCAAGTGCCCGCGCCGCCTGAGCAGATGCTGCAATTGATAATACCGAGGCAGTCAAGGCAGGTGGGGTCGCCGCCGCCGCAGGTCGTGCAGGCGCAAGGCGCGGTCGTGTATGTTACCAAGCCGATATTAATGGCCGCACCGCCCGGGCAGGTGCAAGGTGATGAAACGCACGCCGAGCAAACGGGGTCGGGCGTGCCGCAACCGCAAGGGTCGGGGTTGCTACAGTTGTTGCAGATTAAGGGTGCGGGTGCCGCGCCTGTGGGGGACGATGTCGCGGCTGATAAGTCCCGCACGACTACCCTTGAGATATTGTCGAGCAGGGTGTTAAGCTCTGCCAAGTCGGAGACGTCGTGCGATACCCGAAAGAGCGGGACGATTATAAACCCGACCGACGACATAAGCAGGGCAAGCAACGCAATCCCCACCAATAATTCAATCAGGGTTACGCCTTTGTTGCTTTTTAAGCGGTGTAAAAATTTCATAACTACTCCTTATTAAGGATTGCATATATTTGCGGGCGATAATAGTAGATGGAACGTGCCAAAAGCCCTGTATGTAGGGGCGAACTCCGTTCGCCCGTGGGTCTTTCGTTACATCTGTTACGGATTACATGTGCGGCAACGCGCATCACCGCAGATTGCGGCGGTGCAGTTTTTGAACGGGTAAAACGCGACTACCCGCTCGCCGCATAACGTGCAAGCTTGGTTTAGGGCGTGGCCCGCGGTGCAGTTGCGGTGCGAGTTGAACCAGCTGTCGTCAAAATCTATGTCGTGGCGGGAGTTTATGGTCATGCCGTCCCCCGCGCCCGACACCGTGAACCCCGAGTCGATAAATCCTCGTGCGGGGTCGGTGTAATCGCGCACGGTTGCGGCGTTTACGCCCTGCTCCTGCCTGTCGTTTGCATTGCCGAACGATTTGCTGATAATGCCGGTCGCGGTCTGTATAATCAGCACTGCCCCCATGAGCATTATGCCCATAATCGTAAAGCTGATGAGGGTTTCCATGATTGTCTCGCCCTTGTTGTCTGCCAAACGCCGTGCCGCCCTAAGACATACTGCTTTCATATCTGAATACCTCCCATCCGCTCATTCCCGTGAAGTCGTAGTCGATACCGGGGCTGTCGCAGAGATACCTGTCGTTCCATGTACCCGCGCCTGTACGCGGGCCGCCGCACCAACAACATATAGTCCTCATGTGGATTGGCGGGCTTCGGGATTCGTCCCAGAAGGGGAGACACCCGGTGTCGCCGGGGAGCGCGGCATCGTTGCCGAGGCCTTCGCAGGGCATGTTTATGGGGTGGGCGCAACCGGCGTACCGCCCTGAGGGGTCGTCGGTGAAACTGCCCGTGAAGGAGTAAAACGCCCTTGACGAAATTATTCTGCCGTTGATGTCAATGGTGAGGATTACTTCCATTTCGGCGTCGATTGAAATCCGCTCGGGTACACGCGGTACGAGATATGCATCGGGTGCCCACGGCTGGACTTCGTTCCTTGTCTTGACCTCGTTAATGAAGTCGCCTGCGGGGACTAATCCGGGTACACAAGCGTGCGCCGAACCGTCAACCGGGTTTATGCCCGTGTCGTCACAAACGCCGCAGACCGGGGCTTCATACCCGACACTCTTAGGTTTGTAGACGGCGCGGGACGGCAGGTGCCGCAGTGGTGCGGGGGATTGGCTGAAGAACAGCTCAAGGCTTTGAACCGTAATCCCGCCGGGGTCTACACCCGCGTCAAAAGTCACGTTGAGCGGGATAATCGCGCCCGCCGTGGGGTTTGCCGCCATTATTTGGTCGATGATTTGCCGCCCCAGTAAAAACGTCGGCGTGCCGCAAGGGCAGTCGTACCCGCCGCTCACGGGGTTGAAGACCGCGGGAGTGCCGCACTGATAACAGGTATCAATCGGGTATTGCAAGCCGAACATGATATTATCATGTATCGACTGTGCAAACAGCGCGGCTTGCGCGTTCTCCTGCTGATTCCGCTCGTAGACGAAGTTTGCCTGTGCGGCAGTTATCGTCGCTATACATATAGTCATGAGGAAAAACATGATAGCTAAGACGTATATCAGGGACTCGCCACGGTTATTACTTATTCGCGATAGGTTATGTTTGTGAGACATGGTGTCGCCTCCTTGAATTTATTGACCTATTAGAGCAATTCTACTCTACCGATACGTTAGCCGAGTCGTTGTCCGCGCCTAACGCGCCGCTTCCTGCGAAGATGCCCACGTTGTCGTTGCCTATTATGCGTATGGCGTTACCTGCCGCGCCGATTACGTGGCAGTTGGTAATCGTGCCTAAGTTATTACCCGCAATCGCCCCGACAAATTCGTCACCGCGAATGTAGACGGCTTTGGTGTCGGTGGATACCAACCGTACGCCCGTGACCGTGCCGCTTGCGCCGATTGTGCTGAACAGACCTACGTTCGTTGCACTCGGCATGTTTATATACAGGTCGGTTATGGTGAATGTGCCTAAGTTGTTGAATGTGCCGTTGAAGATACCCGTGACTGCCGCGCCGCCTGTCGCGATTGTGCCGATTTCAATATCACGTTCAAGCCTGTAGGTTATGCCCGCCGTACCCGCAGTTGACGAAATGTTCTTCATCTGCTGGCCTGTGCGTATTGCGAAGGTCGTTCCCGCGTCACTTACGCCGGTTGCGTAGACGGCTTTTGCATAATTCGGGTGGAAACTGCCCATAGGAGTGCCGTTTACCTGTACGGTTGTCAAGGCGAAGTTGGTGCTTGGAGTGTCGGTAGAATTTGAGAGTACGTGCAGGGTCAAGCCTGTCGAGCCGACGCTGTCTGTGCTGACTGGTGACGGGCTTATGGCGATGCCGCTTGCATGTGGGTGCAGTACGCCGTAACCCCAGTCGCTGACTGTCTTGTCGTCACTCAAGGCCCCTACAGCGGGTAACGCGCTCGGCGAGGTGAAGCCGTATGTGCCGTCGGAGTATTTTTCAAAGTAGACGAGATTACCGTTGTCGATTACTTCTACGGTGATTGGCGCGGGCAGCGAGTCTAAGACGAAGCTCCTGTGGCCGGGCTTGTTGGCGGTGATTCGCATTTGGTAAAGGAAAGTATAGGTATTCGCGCCGCCCAAAGGCGTGAAGTGTACCTCGTTGATACTTTTCCAGAACTCCGCCCTGTATGAGCCGGGGATATTTACCTCGAAGTTACCGTTACTGTTGATTGGCAGGATTAGGTCGCCCGCCGAATCTACGAATACGAATGTATGCTCGGAACCGTCAACCATTGCGGGGGTGATTGTGTAGCCGTCGTCGATTAGGCCGTTGCCGTTTCTGATTGCGGGTGATACGTATGCCAAGACGTCCATAATCGTCATCTCGGACGAGAGAACTGTATCGGTGTAGCCGTGCAATTCGGGCCGTATGCCCACAACTGTGGCGGGGTAAATCATGGATATGAACAGGTCCAGACCGTCCGGCTCGGGGTTGTATCTGTAGGCGAACAGGGCAGTGCCGACGGCGGTCGAGTTGGGCATGGTTATGGGTGTGACGTAGGACGCGCCATATGAGTTGCCGACGTATCGGACGTCATAGGTAATCGTGCGGGACGCGCCGGGCGCCAAGTCCCCTATGCTGATTACAAGCCGCTGTGCGCCGCTGTCTGAGTAGCGGTCGGGGGTGGCGGTGATTGTCACGCCGGGGTCGTCACTGCGTATGTTTGAGATACGGTAATCAAGCTCGGACGCTAAGGTGATTATGCCGCCGTTGATAGTACCATCGGTGAATCCATCGGGGAGACTGCCCGCGTCTAACATGTTTGTCGCGGTTAATCTAACCTCGAATACTTCATCTTTATCAAACACGAGCGGGTCTGTTTCGGCTGACCATACCGAGTTACCGCGTGTGCGGACGTCGGTTTGCAGGTCTACTATGTTGATGTGTACCTTTTCAACATTTGAGCCGTTGTGTTGCAGCATTGCCTTGTGGCAGTTCGACAAGATGTTCGCGGTGGAGTTTGAGCCTGTGGGGATTCTTGCCGCGTGGGTACAGCCGCTACCGCAGTTTGCAGTAACCGCAGGGCCGCGCAACATGTTCATTTTTGTATCGTTTAATGTGAGGTCTTCGCGCCAGTAAACGGTAGCGCGGTTTTCAAACCAGTGGAAGAATGTCGTCTCGCCGGGGGCGTTTGCACAGTCTTCACGGACTTTTATGTCGAAGGTGACTACGAGGTTTTCGTTACGTTTCAGGAATGTACCCGGCGGCAGTGTAATCGTCAAGGTTTGGTCTACGCCGTTCGTCCATGCGTTGCTTAGGGTATCGGCAGGGTTTGGGGCGAAGGTCGCGCCTGTGATGATTTCGTCGGGTGTGCCGTCGGAGTAGGTCTTGGTGACGGTGATGTTGCCCTCGTAGGTGATAAACTCGGTGAATGGGTTCAGCTGATTGGTTACTATTATATTGTCTGCGGGGATTTCGCCGTGGTTGGCGATGTACATCTCAACCCGCAAATCGGTCTCGGGCAGGACACTTGTCGCCCTTTCGCCGTCCCTGAAGCCGCCCTTGTATACTATATTAGTAGTAGCGGTGAGGAATGACGGGGTTTTGAAGCTTATGCCCGCTAAGTAGTTACCGGTGTCGGCGTCGGCGCGGTTGGATTGGAAAGCGAACTCGGTCTGCCGCTGTCCGTTCGGCACTGTGTAGATACCGTAATAGTGTTTCCAACCGTTCTCGACACCCCAGTATCCGATAATATTACGCTCTAAAGTATCCCGCGACATACCGACTGCGCCCGCGAGTGCGTTGATATCGCCGTAGGTGGTGGTTGTGCCGATACCGCTGTGGTCGTTGTTGGAGATGAAGGTTACGCCGTAGCCGTTCGGGCGCGAGCCAATCCATACGTCATAGACATATACTCGGGCGGGGGAGTTCCAGTTGACACCGGTGGGATTGTGCTGTTCCCAGTAACGGCGCAGGCCTGTTACGCCGTTGTTGAAGTCAATCCAGTCGGATGCCATTGTTCCCGACATGGTTAAGGTTGCGTTGTTGAGCCGCGAGAATTCGTTTTGCGAACCGCCGCCTCTGTTGCGTGCGGCTTCGTTTGCGTTGTCGTTATTCTCGGTGATTAGTATATAAATAACGGTTGCATAGGTCGTGCCGTTACGTATGAGACGGTTGGGGAGGGTGATGTTGCCGGAAGAAGTCGATGCCGCTGTTAACGCTCCGCTCCTTTCGATGACACGGGATGCGGCGGCTGTGTTTATCCTTGTGGCAGTGGCAAAGGAAATGTCATTTACCATTGCGGCTGTTCCCGAAAGGTCGGTCCAGACTACGAACCGTCTCGCACTTCCCGCATTTGTTAAGTAGCTGACGTTGAAAGTTGCGTTGCCTGTGCCGGGGGTGAACCCCAAGGCATCGAAGTCAATCTCTAATCTCAAGAGGTGAGAATCTGTTCCTATTTGTGTTACGGTGGCGTCTCTCGGGTTGTTAATGCTCCATGAGAAAGTTTGGTTGCCTGCGCCGCCGCCGCCGTCAACTCTCTCGTATCTGTAGCCGTAGTGGACGTTGTTCCATGCGGCAGGGTTCGGGTTTGTCGCGCTTGCGCCCGAAGTTACGCGGGGCGACCATGACGGTCTGATGAGGGTCAACTTTTGGTTACGCGCCGGCAATTGTGAGGCGTTTTCGATAATTGGCGGGTCTCCCGCGACGAGTTCCGAAAGATAGAAACTCATTCTGTCGGTGGGGCTGGCTAAAGAGCTACCGCCCGGCCCTTGGGTTCTTGACTGGTGGTAATAGGAATAGTAGAGTTCCTGCCCGTCGGTGTAGGTCGGGGCGATTTGGTAGAGAGTGCCGGGGATTTCGGCGTTAAGCTCGGCGTATGCGTTGTTTACGCCTGTTCCGGCATAGTTTGCTCTTGCACGCCCTGAACCGGCTGACGCCGGGTCGTAGTTCTGAAACTCTATTGCGTTCCAGTACGCGTTGGAGAAGTCTGCCGCGACTGTAGGTCTGGTGTTCCACCCTTGAACAAAGGTGTCCTTGAAATAAGCGTATTGACCGCCGTGATGGAACGCAGACCCGGTGTAATGGTTTTGTGTGAAGGGGAAGTTGGGGTTTGTGCGGGTCGCATCGGTCGGTTCGGAGGGGATAAACCAACGGAAAGGGTTCAAAGCAGAACTCGGATTCCATACTCCGGCGTGTCCGAATAATTGGAAGTCACGCGCTGTTCCCGCTATGGGTGTAAATCCCGAGGGCAGCGGCACTAACGTGGGGTATCTAATCGGCAGATTGAAATCGCCGTTGATAAAGTCTACGGGATTACCGATTCTGTCGTTGGGGTCGTGCGCGCCGACGAAATTACAGCAGAGGTCAAAGCAGGGGGATAAGCCTGTGTTGCAGTGGTCGCTCCACTCCCGCTGATGTATGCCAAGCTCGGACGAGGCAACGGGCCAGTGCGGGCTTTGCGGGAATCGCCGCCCTGTCAAGTCGTTGTAAAACTGCAAAACAGGGTAGGGGTGCAGAGCCGTTTGTGTCCAGTTGATGAGGTCGTCTGCGGAAAAGCTGTATAGTGAGCGGAGATTTTCCTTGGTTATAGCGGACGAGGGCATGGGTATGCCGCCGTTCGGTGAGTTAACGGGCATATTGTAGAGGGTACCGCCTGTGCCTGTGGCGGTGCGTTTGTAGGTGACACCCGCTAAGTAGAAACTGTCTACCGGGGCTGTTCCCGCACCGACTATCGGGAAGTACTGGTCGCTTGCGTCAACGGGCGCAGGGCCGTAGTAGAATGCGCGGGTTACACTGCCTGAGTTCATGCCTGTGATACCGCCCGCGACTGACGAGCCGTTCATGGGAACATCTTCCTTGAAGTTTGTGGAGATAAACGAGACGTCGATTACAATGCCGGAGTTAGTCCCGACTATGCCGCCCGCGTTGACCGCGGAGGACGAGAGGAAAGTCATGATGTCGGTACGCTCGACCGATACGCGGTCAATCGCGCCGTTGTTCGCGCCGACTACGCCGCCTGCGCTTGCCGCGTTCCCTCTGATTTCGCTTGTAAGCACGAGACATTCCTCGACCGTGCCGTTATTACTGCCGACAATGCCGCCGACATTCGCGACTATGCCGTTGATGATGTAATCCCGCACGAGCACCCGCGAAACTGTGCCGTTGTTAGTCGCGGCCAATGCGCCCGCGCCTGTGATTTCGGCAGTTTCAAGGGTCAACTGGCGAACCGCGCCTGTGGATTCGATAGTGTCGAATATTTCGGTGACTGCGTTGGTTATATTGAGGTTTTGTGCCTCAAAATCTTTCGCGAAGTAACTGCCGCTGAAACTCGGTATGGGGGTGAACGCGGTTACTCCGGTGAGGTCAAGGTTTGTGGTCTGCATGAAGTCGGCGTCGTCATTCGCCCTTACATTATTAAGGTGTCGCGCCGAACGGATTTCGTAGCGGTTGTTGCCCGAGCCGATTTCGGTTGCGTAGTGGGTGTTCGCGGTGCTTGTGGAAAGGACGCCGTTCGGGCTACCTGTGCCTTTTACGTAGGCGCGAATGTTGGTCGCGTTGGTCGTACTAAAACTACCGAGACTGCTGAATGTGTCGCTTCCGATGTGGTCGATTACCCAGATATATCTGTTGAATTGAAGGCCGTTTATCATATAAGGTACATCTGTACCGGATACGTCATTCGGAACTCTGTAGAATCCTGTGCCGCCCGGCCCTACTGCCGCCGCAAGCGACAAGAACGGCGAGGTGGTGTCGAGTGCCGCGAGTTGCCCCGGGGTTTGTGTCATTGAGAATAATACGTTGGGAGAGCTACGAGTTGAGTCTGCGGTTACGATTGAAAACTCGTAGTCGGAGTTGTAATTAAAGGGGTTGGCGGGGTCGTTGATTCTGACGAAGAATTCGGCGTAGAGGACGTTGCGGTCGCCTTCAAGTCTGCGGCAAGTGCCTTCAAACCCGCCTGTAGTATTGTCAAAAGCGCGGGCGGGGTCGCTGGTGTGGTCGCAAGCGCGTACAGTGCCGCTACCGTCGGTGACTGCGGGACATAACGTGCCGTCAAAGATGCTTGCCATATCCTCGGTCAATTCCGACAAGTCAAGCGGCGCACCGGTTGTATCCGAGCCGTAAAAGCCTTGGTTGCCGACTGCCGCTTGGTCCATGGACGCGGCGAGCGCACCGCGTGGCCCTGTGACATTATTAAGGCAGGGGTCGCAGTTGCCGCGGACACCGGGCACGCAACCGGGTGCAGAGCCTGTGCAGTTGGCGGGGTCGTCGTATATAAACAGGGTCTGACCCAAGTCTCCGAAGAAAATCGAGAAGATGACACCGTTTAAGATGTTGTATTCCATGAGGATTGCGCTGTCTAAGATTATGGGGTCGGTGATACTTCTTTGCAGGATTACAAAGAAACAGCAAAGCTCACACCGGGTCGGTGTGGGGGTCATGGTTGCGGGGTTTGCCGCACAGCCCGCGTTGCCGCAACCTCCGAGGGTGTACCCTGCGGGTTTGCTGATGTAGCGGATGTTGTCCCTGTTGGGTGAACCTACCGCAAGCTCGGTGTTGGCCGCGAAAGTTATACCCTGCGTTTCGAGGGCGAGCGCGGTGACACCGGTAAAGCCGTCGGCATTGAAGGCGTTCATCGTGCCGCCGTTAAGCTGATAGGCTTCGCCTGTGTTGTCGCGTTGCCACCTGCCGCGTGCCGCGTCCCAGACAAAGTGATGCCCGGTCAGCTCGTCTTTCAGCGTGCCTTCCATATGTAGCTTTGTCAGCTCACTCTGCACCGATAGGTAGATGGTTCTCGCGGTTGTTTCCCTGCTCGATTGCATTCCGCGAGTCCTGAAAGTCGAGACAATGGGGAAGACTGCCGCCGCCAAGATTGCGATAATCGCAATGGTAATCAGCACTTCCGTCATCGTGAAACCCGAACGCGGGTCAACAACGGCCCTTTGTAGTTTTTTCATAGACAAAACCCTCCAATAATAGTAGTTCAAAGCCCGCCACAACAGGCTTTTCAGCGACTTGTGAAATTATTAACAATTACTACCGACGATGTCTCTGTAGTAAATAAAGTCTATATAGTATTATTATACTACAGTTATGTGGGGTTTGTAAAGTGGGAAAAGGTAAAAATTTAGTGGTAAATGTTTACAAAGATTTTTGGGGGTTTTTGTGATAATTGACAATTGGCGTGGCTGCGCCACGCAATCGGTGCGGCTTCGCCGCCTTTAAGCGCGGCTACGCCGCACAATGGGGGGGCTTCGCCCCCGCTCCCCTTGTAATGGGGGCAAATCCCAAACCCCTTGTCCCTTAATGGGGGCTTTGCCCCCAAACCCCCACTTACTTTTTGCTTGTGCAAAAAGTAAGCAAAAACACAGTCGCTCATGCGCCGCGACCGGCTACATTGCACGCTGGCCGGCACTTGCCGTCC